>DAOVUE010000257.1 GCA_030632745.1 Pseudomonadota bacterium
ATTTTTTTTATTTTTTTTATTTTTCCGGTTTGTATCAGATCATCATATACAGCAGCGGCATAGCGGGCATTTCCGGTTTGTTTCAGGCTATCACTATGAGCTTCCTGTGGCTGATTCCAATGCTATTATTACCAGACTATAGTAGAATTATTTCCGCGTTAAGCGGAATACTCCTGTGGGCAAGTTCTCTGATTACAATGGCTTACCTGGCCTTATATCGGCAGGATTTTTCCCAAAGTGTACTTTTTATCCTGTTTGAATCCAACTGGTCAGAATCCAGTGAGTTTCTCGAATCCTATTTCAACTGGTGGATGGTACCCGCTTTATTTGTTTACACACTGATCCCTTTTCTGCTCTGGAAATACTCAAAACCCATTGTTTCTTCAATGAAAATGCGCTCTATTATGATAGTCTCTATCAGTCTTATCGTGTGCTGGCCTGCATTAGATCGCCTCATTATTAAACACAGCTCTGTGCAAAGTGCGGTCACTGATCAAATCAATGCTATGGAACCGGTAGCCCCCTGGCATCTGGTCGTGGGTTATATAAAATATAAAAAATCACTGCATGAAATTGAGCAGCATTTGTTAGCCAATAAAAGTTTAGCGCCGCTGGAAAAGCTATACGATAAAAATGGCAGCACAGCAAACACCTTAGTATTAGTGATTGGTGAATCGACCAACCGGCAGCGGATGGGACTCTATGGCTATCATCGAAATACAACACCACTATTGTCAGCCTTAAGAAATGAATTGTTAGTTTTTGATAATGTTTATGCACCACGTCCCTATACCGTCGAAACACTGGAACAGGCATTATCATTTGCCGATGAAAAACATCCTGATCTATACCTGGAAAAACCAACCTTAATCAACCTGATGAAACAGGCTGGATATAAAACGTACTGGATCACTAATCAGCAGACCCAAACCCAGCGCAATACCATGTTGACTACATTTTCCAAACAAGCTGATGTACAAATTTACCTGAATAATAATCGCTCACAAAATTCTGCACAATATGACGAAGTCGTCATTAAACCCTTTGAAAAGATATTGAATAATAGTGCACAGAGAAAGTTTATTATCCTTCATTTAATGGGCACTCATCGCGCCTATCATTATCGTTACCCTGAAAGTTATAACTTTTTTAACAGCAGAATGGGTCAACCTTTGTGGATAAGAAGCAAAAGACATGCCAGGGACTATAATGAATATGACAATGCAGTTCTTTACAACGATTATATTATTGCAATGTTAATCCAGAAATTTAAAGACAGTAAAAACAATGGCTTTCTCACTTATTTTGCTGATCATGGTGAAGAAGTTTATGATAACCCGCAGCGCCTTTTTGCCGGACGAAACGAAGCGGCTCCAACCAGTCAAATGTACACAGTGCCATTCATAGTCTGGCGCAGCAACTCCTGGCAGGAGAAGAATAAAATAACAGACACACATAAAATAACACATCGTGCCTATACACTATCGGACTTTATTTATACCTGGTCTGATTTGGCCGGCATCAGCTTTAAGGAATTTGATGCAAGCCGCAGCATTGTCAGTCCTCTGTTCTCACCGCATCCTATATGGATTGGTGATCCCGGCAGACCGGACACACTCAGGGATTTACGCAAGCAGCCGTTTTCAGATACCATCAAGATGAGTCACATCTTCCCTTAAACGTACAAAGCCGGCTAAAGCCAGGCCCCTTTCCTCAAGGCGATAACGCAATATCCGTGTAGAAAAACAGCTTACTTTCGAGTTACACAAAGCCACAACCGGCTCTTCTCCGAGGCTATTAATAAAAGCATCAATTTGCTCATCTGACATCAGTAGAATCGGGGCATGGCGGAAGCTTTTACCTTCCAGCCCCGCCACCATTTCGTGTTTATGCATGGAAAGATCAATCAGTGTATTAACGGTGACATTTTTTTTCCTGGTCCAGAGTCTTCTATGATCCCGATGATCCTGAGGCAGCAGATGTATTAACGAGCCTTCCCAGATGCTTTTATTATCCTCATGTTGTTTAATTTGCTGATAGCCCTTTTTCAGCACAAAATTAACACCGCCAAATTCATGCTGAATCATTTGCGCGGCAAGCTGTGAACGTTCACCGTCATGACAATAAAAAACTCTCTGTTTACCTTCTGTTTCTCGCATCAAATCCTGTCGGACTTTTTTCTCATGCAGAATCTCTCCGAGACGGTAATTCAGTGAGTTCCTGATTCTTCCCTGAGAAAACTCCTCTTTTTCCCGAACATCGATAACCACATAATTTTCTTCAGCCGCCAGGATGGCTGATAATGGAATAACGCGAAGCGGAATATCTTTTCTTTTCAACTGCTCCAGTTCAGTCTTTCCTGTGCGCTCGCTTTTTACCAGTTGCCAGGTTTTCTTTACTTCAATAATATAAAATGCACCTGCAATACAGCTGAGCAGCAGGAAAATTAATGCATAGATTATATAGGCTTTGTTCTTGACAGTGGCAGGCACTTTATTCATACTTTTCTATACTCGTCTGGATCCTGAGCGGCACATGATACTCCCTGGCGAGAATAGCCACATGAGCGCTCAGAGCTCCGTATTTACAGATAATTCCCCTGATACTGCTCATATAGCTGCCTATTTCCGGATATAACTGGTCTGTAACAACAATGACTCCAGGCGGAATTTCCCGCTTGCGGTTTTTCAGCAGGTAATAGGGACCTTTTTCAAGCTCTCCGGCGACGACAACAATACCCTGCTCATCTCTGAGAGAAATACTTTTCCAGCTGCAATTGTCCCTGTCAAACTCGATCGAACTTCCCAGTATTTTTTCATAATGAAAATCTAC
Source organism: Pseudomonadota bacterium (assembly GCA_030632745.1). Classification (GTDB taxonomy): domain Bacteria; phylum Pseudomonadota; class Gammaproteobacteria; order GRL18; family GRL18; genus GRL18. The sequence continues at coordinate 2,833 of DAOVUE010000257.1, forward strand.
TGCCATGCTCCCTTGCGGTATTCTTCGCTCAAGCTCCATCCTGATCGACTCCCTCAGTCCCATAGCCTCCTTGTTGCTAAACAGTTCGTAAGCGAGGGACATAAGAATACTCTTCTGCATAAGCTGCAGCGCAGACAACTGAGTCACATTCTGTTTTTTTACATCATTCAGTATCTTCGACATTTGAAAACCCAGCCGCAGCAATTCGAAAAAACCCGGGATAATCTGTTCTTCAAGCTGCCGCTCCATAAAATATTGTTCTGATATTTTTATAAAGGCTCTATGCGGAATATCGATTTTTCTTTTTAAATGCACAGCATAGACTTCCTGCAATGCCTGCAGATAGAGCTCACCGAGAGCCTGGCTGCTATTGTCTCTTTCTGCCAGCATCCGGCACACATCATTCTCCCGCCAGGAACAATCATCCAGCTGCTGCAGCTGCATCTTAAGTTTTACAAACTCTTCATCAAACTCAATTGCTCTTGTAATGGGACGAACCTGGACAAACTGGGGATCCTCAAGGTTGACGAACTCAACATCAGACGCTCCGAAGCGGGAAACTATTTTCAACAGCTGTTGTTCGAGTTTTTTATAGCCTGAAGAGGCCGCCGGCAGGATTGCGGTAAAGGGATTGACCGTCCCTGAAGTTACCCCTTCGAATTTTCCGCTATATTCAACAAGCATGCTGTTCCCGGAAAAGCAAAAAGCGACTCCCCACTGCTCAGCCTCGATGTAATTCTGGACTATCACCTCATCGACATCAGCATTGTGGAACAACTGTTGAATAGAGACAGGAACTTTTTCCTTACTAACGGGGCCAATGGTGGAAAATTGTCCCGCTTGTGAGAATTCATGCTGATCTTCCAGTTTTGAAGAACTTCGAACCAGATATTGACAGCAGCTGTCAAGCTTAAAACTATCAAGATTAAAAGAATAGTCATCATCTCTCTTTATTACAACAAATTCCGGTACCGTTACAATACTACTGAGCCTCTGAAGACGTGATGC
>DAOVUE010000283.1 GCA_030632745.1 Pseudomonadota bacterium
AAATTAGAACAAAAGAACAACTTACACAAAAAGCTGGATTCTCAATAAATACCTGAGAACCATTAAGTTTTGTAAAAATTAATACACTGTTATATACAATAAGCCAATCAAACCAAGAATCATGGCAAAGGCATAATGATATAAATAACCTGTTTGTATCTGTCTGATAACACCGGCGAACCAGGCAACGCTTTTGGCTGAACCATTCACGATAATGCCGTCAATAATTAACATGTCACCAAACTTTGACAATAAATGACCAATACCCCGGGTACCTGCTGCTATGACTTTTTCATTAAAGGCATCAAAGCCGTATTTTGAATCCAGCACATAGTAAACCGGTGAAAAAATAGTTTTTATCTTTGCCGGAAGTTCCGGCTTCTTCATATACAGGAACCAGGCCAGTCCTATTCCAGCGGCCATCAGTAAGAATGGAGCTGATGTAATGCCATGCAGGATCATAGAGAAAGGACCATGATAGTCTTGTTTTAAGTGTCCCAACACATCATGTGCCTGCTGAACAAAGACGACATTATTAAAATAATCACCGTAGAGCACACTGGTGATGGTCAGACCGCCAATAATCACAGAGGGTATTGCAAGCAACACTAATGGTACGGTAACCACCCAGGGAGATTCTTTTAAATGTTCTTTAGTGTGATGATCCATTCTTTCTTCGCCATGAAAAACAAGAAAGAATAATCTCAGACTGTACAAAGCTGTAATAAATACACCAATAAGAACTGAATAGTAAGCAAAATCAGAGCCTGCAATAGAGGATGCATGAACCGCTTCAATAATACTGTCTTTTGAGTAGAAACCTGAGAAGCCGGGGAAACCAATCAAAGCCAGCGTACCCAGTAGTGATGTCCAGTAGGTAATCGGCATGTATTTTTTCAACCCGCCCATTTTACGAATATCCTGAACATGATGCATACCGATAATAACGGAGCCGGCGGCCAGGAATAATAAGGCTTTAAAGAACGCATGGGTCATTAAATGAAACACTGCTGCTGAGTAGGCTGAAGCACCCAAAGCAACGGTCATATAGCCCAGTTGAGAGAGTGTAGAATAAGCAACCACTCGTTTGATATCGTTTTGAATAATACCCAGAAAGCCCATAAACAATGCGGTGATCGCACCAATCACCAAAATAAAGGATAAGGCAGTTTCTGATAATTCAAACAGCGGCGACATTCTGGTCACCATAAAGATACCCGCTGTTACCATGGTCGCGGCATGGATCAGGGCTGAAATAGGTGTAGGACCTTCCATTGAATCAGGCAGCCACACATGTAAAGGAACCTGAGCTGATTTACCCATGGCACCGATAAATAATAAGATACAAATCACAGTCATCATTGACCACTGCTCACCGGGTATTAATTCAATCGTCTGATCCGCATGAGAAGCCGCCGCTGCAAAAACATCGGCATAATCCAGAGTATTAAACACCATCAGCACACCGGCAATACCCAGGATGAAACCAAAGTCCCCTACTCTATTGACTAAGAAGGCTTTCATATTAGCAAATATGGCACTTTCTTTTTTGTAATAAAAACCAATTAATAGATAAGACACCAGACCCACCGCTTCCCAGCCGAAGAACAATTGTAGGAAGTTGTTAGACATGACTAACATATACATGGAAAAGGTGAACAGGGAAATATAGCTGAAGAAACGCTTATAACCGGGATCATCCTGCATATAACCGATGGTATATAAATGTACCATTAAAGAGACAAAACTGACCACCACCAGCATCATAGAGGTTAAGTTATCGACCAGGAAACCCACTTCAAAGCGGATTCCATCACTGACCAGCCAGGTGTACACCGTTTCATTGTAAATCTGAGCACCATCAAAGGCATGATACTTAAAGACAAACAGAGCAAGAATAAAGGAAATACCAACACCTGCTATGGTCACCGTATGGGCTGCAGCACGACTGATATAGGCATTAAAAACTCCGGCAAGTATGGAGCCGATTAACGGCGCCAGTACGATGGCCAGATAAACTTGAGAGTCGCTATAATTTTCAAACACTGGATTAACCTTTCAATGTATCAAGATCTTCAACATTAATAGTGCGTTTATTTCTAAACAAGACCACTAAAATTGCTAAACCGATTGCAGCTTCTGCTGCCGCTACAGTGAGAATAAAGAAAACAAATACCTGTCCTGAGCTGTCTCCCAAAAAATGAGAGAAAGCGATAAAATTAGTATTAACTGCCAGCAGCATCAATTCCACACACATCAATAGAATAATGATATTTTTTCGATTAATAAAAATACCCGCCAGGCTGATAGAAAAAAGAATGGCTCCAAGAATTAGAAAGTGACTGAGTGTAATCATTATTTTTTCACCTCATACTTCCTTTTGTGAGACTCGACTTTAACAACGCGCAGGCGATCTGCACTTTTAACGGCCACCTGATCTTCAATTTTCTGATGTCGTGTATTAGGACGACGTCTTAAGGTCAGGCTGATAGCAGCCACAATGCCTACCAGGAGAATAACGGCTGCTATTTCAAATGAGTAAACGTATTCGGTATACAGTAGCTGACCCAGCTCAGAAATATTACTATAGTCTGCTGCATGTCGGGCCGGTACGGCAAATTTCTCAACAGAAAAATGTTCGCCGCTGACGACAAAATAAATGGCGGCAAACATAGCTAAGGCAACTACAATAGCCAAAGGCAGATTTTTAACAAAACCGCGCTTGAGTTCAGCAATATTAACATCCAGCATCATCACAACAAACAGGAAGAGTACCATCACAGCACCCACATAGACAATAATCAGAATAACGGCTAAAAATTCAGCTTCCAGCAGCAGCCAGACTGCAGCCGCTGCAAAGAAAGTCAGCACCAGAAAGAAAGCCGCCCGAACCGGATTATGAACGGTAATCACCATTAAGGCTGATATCACCATAAAGCCTGAAAAAAGGTAAAAAACAAAGGTTTCCATAAATTACTCTACTCTCTTCTCTACAGTCATTTTATCGATAGTTCGCATCTGAAGCTCTATCTGCAGCAATTTGCTGTTCATACTTATCGCCCACGGCCAGCAATTTCTCTTTGTTCATTAATAAGTCGCCGCGTTCTTCACCATGATATTCAAAAATGCGGGTTTCTACAATCGCATCAACCGGACAGGATTCTTCACAAAAGCCGCAGAAAATACATTTCGTCAAATCAATATCATAACTCTTGGTTCTTCTGCTGCCGTCTTCACGTTCTTCCGACTCAATGCTGATCGCCAGTGCCGGGCAAATGGCTTCACATAGCTTACAGGCAATACAACGTTCTTCACCATTGGCGTAGCGACGCTGTGCATGTAAGCCCCTGAAACGAAATGACTGTGGGGTTTTCTCTTCCGGGTACTGCACCGTTATTTTTTTCTTAAAAAGATAACGCCCGGTGACGCTCAAACCTTTAAAGAGTTCTGCCAAAAACAGACTGTTAAAAAATTGAGTCAATTGCTTCACAAAATCATCTCCAAAAAAAACCGCTTATACAAACCAGGGTGCTACTTTCGCATAGTACATAAAACCCACCACATAAATCCAGACAATGGTAATGGGTATAAAGACTTTCCAGCCCAGACGCATGATTTGATCATAACGATAACGGGGAAAGGTTGCTCTGAACCAT
>DAOVUE010000094.1 GCA_030632745.1 Pseudomonadota bacterium
AAATAGGTAGGCTATTCATGTGACTTCATGCCTTGAATAGTAGCTCTCTCAACTGCCTAAAATCCAGCATTTCCAAGTAGTTTGGGCATTATGTCTATAAAATTAAATACTTCAATCGGCTAAAAACTAGCCCTTAGGGACTTGGCATTTATTAAAGTACCAACCTTGCTGGTTTATTTTACGCCCTCCAAAGTTGCTGCTTTGGCCACATAGCTCACTATGCAACCAAAACAGCAACTTTGGAGGACAAAAAATCTCCTGTGCAATTTTGGTACTTGTGTTTTGCCAAGTCCCTTAAGTTGCTAACAATCTAAGCTTTAAAACCTTTTGCCAGCAGATAAACTTCTGCTGAACGGGTTCTTGAAGCATCGGGTTTACGCGTTATCACTTTTTGATAGCGTTGTCTCAGCTCGGCTAATAAAGGCTGAAAACCTTCACCCTGGAAGATCTTCATCAATAGCGTGCCGCCAGGCTTAAGCACCTGATCGGCCAAATCAATTGCTAATTCAAGTAAATAGATACTTTTAGGCTGATCAACAGCCTTTACTCCTGTAATATTGGGTGCCATATCTGAAATTACAAGATCTATCGGCTCATTATTTACCATAGCCAGTAATTCATTTAAAACAACTTCTTCCTGAAAATCACCCAGCACAAATTCAACCTGAGCCAATTGCTCCATAGGCAGAATATCCAGGGCAACCACTTTTCCCTTAGCGCCTACAAATTGGCGGGCAACCTGGGACCAGCCTCCGGGTGCCGCACCCAAATCAACCACATTCATACCGGGTTTAATAATTTTATCTTTTTCCTGGATTTGCAGCAGCTTATAGGCAGCACGGGAACGATAACCTTCCTGCTGTGATTTTAAGACATATTGATCCTTAAAATGCTCCTGTAACCAGGCAGAACTGCTTTTGCTCCGAGCCATTAGTAAACTACCCTAATCCATGTCTTAATAATAATTTCTATGTAATAAACCGCTATTTTACCGTGAAACCCTGTTTCATACACGGTATAATTGCCTGTTTTTATCAAAGAATTTACTAATGAGTCCATTATGCCACTAAATAATAAACAAATCCGCTTCCTACGTGCCTCGGCACATTCCTTAAAACCTGTAGTATTAATCGGCAGCGCAGGACTCACAGATAATATCATAAATGAAATTAATCAGGCTTTGGATGACCATGAACTGATTAAAGTCCGGGTCAATGCGGATAACAGGGATGACAAAAAAGAAATGATTGAAAAAATTTATCGCTCTACCGAATCAGAACAGGTTCAAACCATTGGGCATATTGCTGTTTTTTATCGCCGCAACAAGAAAAACCCCCGTATTGAATTACCAAAATAGTCAATGAACAACACTTCCAATGCCAATATTCTTTCTGTTTCTGAATTCGTACGCAATGTAAAAAGTGTATTAGAGTACAATTTTCCAGCGGTTTGGGTAGCGGGAGAAATATCTAATCTTGCCATGCCGCGCTCCGGGCACTGGTATTTTACCCTAAAGGATGATCAGGGGCAGGTACGTTGTGCCATGTTTCGACAAAGCAATCAACGCCTGAATTTTAGACCTGAAGAAGGCAGTCAGGTTCTGGTCAGGGCTCGCGTCAGCCTATATGAAGCCCGGGGAGACTTTCAACTCATTGTTGATAGTATGGAAGATGCCGGTGTTGGTGCATTACAAAGAGCCTACGAGGAATTAAAAAACAAATTACAAACCCAGGGGCTGTTTGATCAGCAGCATAAAAAACCACTGCCTGAAATACCCCGCTGTGCAGGTATCATTACCTCCGCAACCGGGGCTGCATTACATGACATTTTAAATGTGCTGAAGCGCCGTTTTCCATCACTGCCTATTATCATTTATCCTGCCCAGGTACAGGGTGAACAAGCTCCTGAACAACTTATTCATGCTCTAAAACAGGCACAGGAGCACGCTGTATGTGATGTATTAATTATTGGTCGCGGCGGCGGCTCCATTGAAGACTTGTGGGCATTCAATAATGAAGCACTGGCTCGGGCTGTTTATCAGTGCAGTATCCCGATTATCAGTTCAGTGGGACATGAAATTGATTTTACTATTTGTGATTTTGTTGCAGATGTCCGGGCTGCAACCCCTTCTGCAGCCGCTGAATTAATCAGTCCTGATCAAGTTGAATGGAGCAACAGGCTGTCAGGAATAGAAAATCGTTTAAAGCAATTAATAAACCAGCAGATTTCATCATACCAGCAGCAATTGCAATGGCAGCAGAAACGCCTCAAACATCCCGGTCGGGCTCTGGAGGAAATATCACAGCGTATTGATGATTTTTCAACACGAATGGAGCAATCCATAAGAGTGCAGCTGCAGTTTCGCCATGAAAAAGTACTGACTCTGGGTGCCAGGTTAGAGCAGCATTCCCCTGTCCATCTATTGACTCAGAAAACAGAACAGCTGAATTATCTGCATCAGCGTCTGCAGCACAGCCTGCAATCTTATATTGAACAACGCCAGCACAAACTGGCATCACTGGCCAGAGAAATGGATGCCTATAGTCCTCTCACGACATTAGGGCGAGGTTATACACTGGTCAAAAATGAACACAATGAATTGATTAAGTCAGGTTCTCAACTCAAAGTGGGGCAAAAACTGCAATTATTTTTTGCACAGGATCAGGCTTTAGTCAAAGTCGAGGAATTAAAACACAAAGCCCATAGCCCATAGCTCAGAACCCATAATACGATTAAATTTTGAAACAAATGGCTGAAGATGCTTTTCACTATTATTAAAATAACCGCTAAAACGCTGTATAACTTCCCTATATTCTAATATACCAAAGCACTAAAATTCCTGTACCCCCTGTCCTCACTGGCATTCAAAAAAATCTATTTTTTGTTGAAAAAAAAAGTACTTTTTTATCTGAAAAACACTTGATATTCTCCGGACAAAAACTTACGATTAAGCCACAGAAACACAACATCTAGTGTTAAAAAAACAAATAACACACTAAATATTGAAAAGTATCTCGAAAATTCAAATAGTTAATAAAGGTTCTTTTCTCAGTACATGAGCCAGCTTTTAAAACAAAGCTTTTAAACCTAAGCATTTCACCCAGAGACCTATTAGTAATGACAGCACAATTACACGCCGTACCCAATTCTGTAATAGAAATTCCTCTTCAAAGTGCCTCTTTAGATATTTGGGATACAAAATACCGTTTAAAAACTAAAGATGGTGATGCCATTGACGAAAACATTGATGCAACATATCAACGAGTTGCCAAAGCTCTTGCCGATGTAGAGCAGGGAAAAAAGCATCAGAAAAAATATTATAAAGAATTTTTATGGGCATTACGTCAGGGTGTCATTCCTGCCGGCCGCATTATTTCCAATGCCGGAGCACAGGCACACAAGCCCGCAACTTCTACTATCAACTGTACGGTTTCCGGAGCTGTCAATGATTCCATGGATGATATTTTAGCTAAAGTACATGAAGCAGGTCTGACACTTAAGGCTGGCTGTGGTATTGGTTATGAATTTTCAACTTTACGTCCCAGAAATGCTTATGTCTCAGGCGCCGGAGCTTACACCTCAGGTCCACTTTCCTTTATGGATATTTACGACAAAATGTGTTTTACCGTCTCTTCCGCCGGCGGTCGCCGGGGCGCTCAAATGGCCACCTTTGATATTGGTCATCCGGATGTGATTGATTTTATTCGTGCTAAACGTGAAGCTGGTCGCTTACGTCAGTTTAATTTATCTTTATTGATCACCACAGAATTTGTAGAAGCTGTCAAAAATGACGGCAGCTGGCGTCTTTCTTTTCCGATCACTGAAAAAGAAATCAAATTGGATAATATTGATATCAATAATGCCGAACAGGTTATCTGGCGCGATCTGCCCAATAAAAATGATTATATTGTCAATAACGATGGTCTGGTTGCCTGTCGTATAACAAGAACATTACAGGCACGCCGTTTGTGGGATATTATTATGTCTTCCACCTACGACTATGCAGAGCCCGGTTTTATTCTTATTGACAAGGTCAACGAGATGAACAACAACTGGTTTTGTGAAAACATTCGCGCCACTAACCCATGCGGGGAACAGCCATTACCGCCTTATGGCAGCTGCTTATTAGGCTCAATTAATCTCACCCGTTTTGTGGAAAAACCTTTTACCTCTGAAGCCAGTTTCGACTGGGATACTTATCGTAAAACTATCGGTATTTTTACTCGCATGTTAGATAATGTAGTAGAAATCAATGGTCTGCCATTAGAACAGCAGCGCAAAGAAATTACCAGTAAACGCCGCCACGGTATGGGCTATCTCGGACTGGGTTCCACCTGCACCATGCTTGGCATGAAATATGGTGATGAGAATTCATTAGTATTAACCGAAGATATCACTAAGGTCCTGGCCATTGAAGGCTGGAAAGCAGGCCTGGAACTCGCTAAAGAAAAAGGTTCTGCCCCTATTATGGAGCAAATGTTTACTATAACAGGTGAAATGCTGCATAAACGCCCGGAAATGCTGACCGATGGTTTAAAACTGGGAGATGAGATTCCAGGTAAAGTGCTGCACGCAAAATACAGTCGTTATATGCAGCAATTGGCTAAAGAAGAACCTGAGTTAGTCGATGCACTGGCAAAGTCTGGTGCACGCTTTACTCACCATAGTTCTATTGCACCCACAGGTACTATTTCGTTATCCCTGGCCAATAACGCCAGTAATGGAATTGAGCCCAGTTTTGCACATCACTATTCTCGTAATGTGATCCGTGAAGGAAAAAAGAGCAAAGAAAAAGTCAATGTCTTTTCTTTTGAATTATTAGCTTATCGTGAAATGGTCAATGCCAATGCAATGCCTTATTCAGACAAGGAAGAGGAGCAGTTACCTGATTATTTCATTACTGCAGACAGCATCTCACCTAAGCAGCATGTTGATGTGCAGGCAGCGGCACAAAAATGGATTGACTCATCCATCTCAAAGACAGCTAATGTACCTACGGATTACCCTTATGAGGATTTTAAGGATATTTATGAATATGCTTATGATAAGGGCCTGAAAGGTTGTACCACATTCCGTTTTAATCCGGAAGCATTCCAGGGCGTATTAGTCAAAGAATCCGATCTTGAAAACACTACTTATGAATTTACTCTGGAAGACGGTGAAACCGTCGAATTAAAAGGTAATGAAGAAGTTGAATATGATGGTGAAACCCATACGGCAGCCAATCTCTTTGATGCACTGAAAGAAGGCTACTACGGAAAATTTTAGCACACTGTAAATTTATACATAAAGCATATAAGAATAAACAGGCCTGGAGCCAAATGTCTTTAGCATTTGCTTCCAGCCCAGGACTTAAAGGTTATAAACCATGGCACTAAAAATAAAGAGCAAAATTGTCGGCTATAAAGTTGTGACAAAAGAAGATAAAAAAGAACTAAAACAATCCTCTAATGATGATAGTTTTTCTGATAAACAGAATCCTGCTGTGGAAAGCATGCATGAGAATCTGGCACGTCCGGAAATGTTGTTTGGTTCGACGTATAAGATTAAAACTCCACAATCAGAGCATGCACTGTATATCACCGTTAATGACATGATCCTGAATATGGGCACAGAACATGAAGAACGACGTCCCTATGAAGTGTTCATTAACTCTAAAAATATGGAGCATTTTCAATGGGTACTGGCATTGACACGGGTTATTTCAGCAGTTTTCCGTAAAGGTGGTGATGCCTGTTTTCTGGTTGAAGAACTCAAAGCGGTATTTGATCCCAAGGGTGGTTACTTCAAAAAAGGCGGTGTCTTCATGCCTTCTCTGGTTGCAGAAATCGGATGTGCTATTGAATCACATATGAAGTTCATCGGTATGCTCAAGGATCATGAACTGGATGAACACCAGAAAAAACTGATTGCAGCAAAACGTAAAGAATTTGAAGAAAAAAATAAGCTCATTGAAGAAGATAGTGGCAGCGATTTCCCGGAAAAAGCCCAACTCTGTACTAAATGCCAGACCAAAGCTCTCGTCTTAATGGACGGCTGTATGACCTGTTTAAATTGCGGCGACAGCAAATGCGGGTAGAAAATAAATCGTTACATTTCAATTACATAAGTTGTGTGTAATTATACAAGGTAAAAAATTATTGATTACTTTATAAAATTTTCGATAATTGATAAATTACTAAACCATAACAATTTGCAGGTGAAATTTCTGCTGATACTCTAAATATTTTATTGTAGAGGTAAAATGTCCAAATATGAACAAATTAGTTGATTTACTGGAACGAATTGAAAATCCAGGTACTTTTGTTGTTGATGGTCAGCTAAGCTCCGTTCCTCCTGGACTTAAGGTAAAAGATCTAGGATTGATTGCCCTTCCTTTTCTTGAGCACCAGGCTCAGACACTTATTCAAGTG
>DAOVUE010000216.1 GCA_030632745.1 Pseudomonadota bacterium
CTCTCTATGCATCCTCTAATCCGTCCATTCGCATGGCCATGAAATATGAAAAGCATCTAGTTGAATTTACGTATGGTGAACAGAATCTTCCTCATCAGGCCTGGGTTAACCAGCGTATGGATATGACCGGTAATGAAAGTGAACAGTATAACTTAAGCTATGAAGGAGAATACGATTGGGGTCTGCTGGAAGCACGTGCGTATAAAGAAAGAACCCGACATGAGATGCAGTTTGATGATGATAAACTGTTTTGGTACTTAGGAGGGCAGCCCTGTATCCCGGGCCCTAAATGTGCAGCGGGCATGCCCATGGACACCAGAGGAAAGAATACCGGTGGAGTTGTTAAGGCTGAGATTCCTCTGTCCTCACGAGATTTACTTAAAGTCGGTGTTGAAGCGCAGAATTACCGGCTGGATGACTGGTGGGATGCATCCGGCATGGGCATGTGGTCCAATCAATTCGTGAATATTAATGATGGTGAACGTGATCGTACAGCACTCTTTGCTGAATGGGAAGCACAGTGGGATCCGCAATGGTTTACCCAATTTGGTATTCGTGGTGAACAGGTGGACATGGATACTGATGAGGTACAAGGTTATAATGCCAAGTACGACATGGACGCTGCTGCTTTCAATGCCTCTGACCGCAGTATAACTGACCACAATATCGACCTGACTGCATTAGCACAATATACTATAGATGATACCAGCAGTATTGAATTTGGCTATGCCCAGAAAACCCGCTCTCCCAATCTCTATGAACGTTATACCTGGTCAACCGGCGGCATGGCAATGCGCATGATCAACTGGGCGGGTGATGGTAATGGTTATGTTGGTAATCTGGATCTGGATCCGGAAATTGCTCACACGGTCAGTGCAACTATTGATTTTCATGATGCGGCACAGGGAGAATGGGGACTGAAGTTTTCGCCCTACTATACCTATGTTGATGACTATATTGATGCCAAGCGACTGCCGGGGCAGGAGAACGTTACCGAAGACTGGGTTTATCTTAAATTCGACAATCAGTCTGCTCGTATATACGGTATCGATATCTCAGGATTTTACCCGCTGGCTGAACATACGTCTTACGGCAGCTTTACTGCAACCGGGATAGTAAGTTATCTTCATGGTAAAAATAAAGATACCGATGATTATCTTTATAATATGATGCCCTTAAATGGAAGATTTTCTATTGTGCAAAATAAAGGCAACTGGACTAACACTATTGAGCTTGAACTGGTGGATAAAAAGGATAATGTTTCAGATGAAAGAAATGAGCTTGAAACCAGTGGCTACGGCTTGCTTAATTTACGCAGCAGCTATGAATGGAAACAGGTGAGAATTGATATCGGTGTCGAAAATGCCCTTGATAAACTCTATGATGACCCTCTGGGCGGTGTTTATATGGGCCAGGGAGTAACTATGACGGGAACAAACCCAAGCAAGCCATTTATTCCATGGGGTCTTTCAGCCCCGGGAATGGGACGTACGATTTATGCGGGGGTAAATTACTCGTTCTAACCGCTTGAAAAATTATAGCTCTTCCGGCTCAGCAATACATGGATTACTGAGCCGGAAAAAAGCTGAGCCAGAAAAAAGCTAACCTCATTTATCAATTACATATCTTTAACCTCTTCCTCTAAGCAGTAAAATCAAGGATAATATCAGTCAATATTTTGTTGCTTTCAGGAAAACATTAAATGAAATTTAATATCGATGAATTTCGCCGTTGGGAAAATAAAAAAGTCACCTTATTGGGTATGTCGGGAGTAGGCAAAACCTATCTGTCCAGCTTATTAAGAGATTCACAGTGGTTTCATTATTCCGGTGATTATCGTATTGGTACCCGTTATCTTGATGAGGCCATTATGGATATGATCAAGCAGCAGGCCATGCAGGTTCCTTTTTTAAAAGAGTTATTACGCAATGCCTGGATATCTATAAAAAATAATATCAAAATTCATGATCTTGGACCGGTACTCAGCTATGTAGGGAAATTAGGCAATCCGGAATTAGGCGGTGTTGAACTGGAAGACTTTATTCAGCGTCAGGCCTGTTATCGTAAAGCCGAAATCGCTGCCATGCATGATGTCCCTCAATTTATAAAAAAAGCCCAGGATATTTATGGTTATCAGCATTTTGTTAATGATGTGGGCGGCAGTCTGTGTGAATTAGACGATGCTCAGGTTATCGACACCTTAGTAAAAAATACCCTTATACTCTATATACAGGTAACCAATAAAGAGGAAGAAAATACGCTGATTGAACGGGCACAAAGTGCTCCCAAGCCTCTTTATTATCGTGCTGAATTTCTACAACAGCAATTAGAAATTTATTTACAGGAAAATAAGCTTCAATACGCTGCTCAAATGGTTCCTGATGACTTTACCCGCTGGGTATTTCCACGCTTATTTCACTCCCGTATTCCACGTTATGAAGCCATTGCAAAACCTCATGGCTACACGGTAACATCGCAGGAAGTTTCACAGGTACGTGATCAAAAAGATTTTCTTCAATTACTTGAAAACGCTATTGCCAGAGCATAATTCCTAAGGAACGTGAACGAAATAACATGGGCAAATAGCGTAGAATAGTTGTTCGTAGTCTTTATTGTGAAAACAGGCATGTAGTTGCCCTACATAACTGTTTTCACGGTGAAGAATACGGACAAATAGGCAAGCTAGTTGTCTAAGTTATTTCATGAACGTTCCTAAAGCCTGTTTAAAGATAGAGATAATTTATAATGCCATTAGTTGCTCATAACCATTTACCTTCATTTGACCGTTTACGCAATGAAGGAATCAAAGTTTTAACGCCGGTAACAGCTCAGCATCAGGATATTCGTGAGCTGCACATCGGCTTATTAAATATGATGCCCGATGCTGCACTGTCTGCAACAGAAAGACAGTTTTTTCGTTTAATAGGTGAGAGCAATCCTATTGCACAGTTTTATGTACATCCTTTTACCCTGGATGAAATACCGCGCTCTGCAAAAGCCAGACGTTATATCGATCAATACTACGAAAGTTTTTCACAGTTACGCAGCATGGGACTGGATGCCTTAATTGTTACAGGAGCTAATGTTGCAGGTTCAGAATTATCCAATCAGGCTTTTTGGGAGCCCTTAATCAAGGTTTTTGACTGGGCATGGGAAAATGTTACATCAACGCTTTGCTCCTGTCTTGCCACTCATGCAGTAATGGAATTTCGTTATGGTCAAAAGCGCATACTTCAAACTGAAAAAACCTGGGGAATCTTTCCGCATCATATTGTCGATAAAAGCATAAATAGAAATCATCCTTTAATTAAAGATATCAATACACGTTTTGATGTTCCACATTCTCGCTGGAATACAGTGTCTCGTCAGCAGTTTGACTCTGAAAACCTGAACGTTCTGGCTGAATCAGATAGCGGAATGGTTCATCTTGCAACGAGTCCTGATGGCTTTCGTAATATTTTTTTTCAGGGCCATCCTGAATATGATACGATTTCCCTGCTAAAGGAATATAAGCGCGAGGTGATGCTTTTTAATCACTCTCTGCTTGAAAAAGGCATAGATAAAACAAAAAAGGACATTCCATATCCACCCTTCCCTGCTAATTATTTTTCACTATTTGATAAAGCTATTTTAAATGAATATCGCCTACGTTGTGAAATATCTGCTATTGACAACACAGGGGATAAAATGGACTTTGCTGAATTCCCTGAGTCTTTAATCAGCCATAATCTCGACAATACCTGGCATGATACTGCGGTAGAGGTGGTAAGTAACTGGGTGGGCTTAGTCTATCAGATAACCCATAATGATCGCCATCTCCCTTTTATGGATGGCATAAACCCGGAAAATCCATTGGATTTATAATGTCGCCTTTAATCTATTTTTATTTTATCCTTGCATTGTTTTTTTCGCTGAGCTCAAACGTATCAGCAGAAGAAATTCGCATAGCAGTCGCCAGTAATTTTACTACTACTTTAAAAACCATAGCCCTGCAATTTGAAAAAGAAACTCAGCATAAAGTCACTATTATTTCTGGTTCCAGCGGTAAACATTATGCACAAATTATTAATGGAGCCCCCTTTGATGCTTTCTTTTCGGCTGACAGCATGCGTGCCGAGAGATTAGATAATGAGGGAATTGCCATAGCCAACTCACGTTTTGTTTATGCTATTGGTAAAGTGGTTTTATGGAGCCCGAAAAAAAATTATGTTGATCAATACGGCAAAATATTAAATAAAGATAGTTTTCGA
>DAOVUE010000145.1 GCA_030632745.1 Pseudomonadota bacterium
AGAGCCCGGGTTCCTTCCCTGATGGTGACTACGACATTGGGTAGTTTGTTAATGACCACTGCCAGAATAGCAGCAGATTCCACCAGCCCGAACCAGACATAGCAAAGAATGATGGTGACCAGAGCCGGGATATTAAGGAAGATGATCAGCCAGTTATCAAAAAAATAATTGAGTTTTTTGCTTCTGCCCAGAGCGATGCCAATAGCACAGCCCAGAATCATGGCGATAGAAAAACTGACCAGCAGCCGTAACAGGGTAATACCTAAATTGTAGGGCAGCTGGCCAGACTGGATCTCCTGCCAAAGTACACCAAGGACAAACAGGGGTTCGGGCAGAGTTGTAGAACCTAGATATGCTGCAATAGTCTGCCATAAACCCAGGAGGGCTATAATTGACAGTGCAGCCAGACCTTGTTGGCGACTTAACGATAACCCGGCAGACATGGTTAGTGAATCATCCAGAAGGTATCTGGCAGCAAATGATCAGCGCTACCGGTCAAGCGATTATGACTGAGTTTTTGAAGTATGGAATATATTTGGTCAGCGGCCTGTAGTTGCTCATTTCCCCAACGCTCAATGCGGCCGGCACAATAGCGCTCACGTAAGACCCTCTGGGTATTGTTGTCTTTGGCTTTGGTTAAAGGAATGATTTTTTCCCAGGCAGGGTCTGAAGTACATAATAATTCCTTGCTCTTCCCGGTTGCCTGCAAAAAGCTGTTGACGGCTTTTTTGTTGCTTTTCGCCCAGCTTTGCTTGAAAACAAAACCGAGGCTGGGAACACTGGCTTTAATTCCCAGACCGTCAAGAATCTCTTTGCCGTTAATAATCTGCCGGTAACCCTGAGCTTCAAGTCTGGCGGCATAATGCCAGTACGTGATTATGGCATCGACGCGATCCCTCAAAAGTTGCTGATTGAGCAGGGGCGGGGCGGCAAAAACTTTTTCTACCGATTGATCAAGATCAAGTTCATGTTGTTGCATCAGCAAAGCTCTGAGTAACAGCCAGTTTTTGTCCAGTTCACCACCGGCAATACCGAGTCGGCTGTCTTTCAGGTCTTTTATTGACCGGATAGGGCTGTTTGAGGGAACGATCAGGGCGCCTGCGGTATTTGAATAGGGGTAAAAGGTCAGGTCAGCACCTGTAGAACGCTGCTTTGATGTCCAGATCCAGTCCGAGACTATCATATCGACAGAACCGGATAGCAGGGCTATTTTCCCAGCCTGGGGGTTCGCTACGTGCTGGATCTTCAGTTTAAAGTCATCAGACAGGTCAAGTCCGGCATTTTTCAGTGCGGTCAGTTCCCAGTTGACAGTTCCAAATGGCAGTATACCGAGACGAATCGTGGTTTGTTCTGCTGCACTTGAGTTGTTGCAGATAAACACAATCAGCCATAAAAAAAGTGTTTTCAATTTCATTTTGAATTAATGGATACCGGTTCGGTCAAAAAATACTATTTTAGCCGGATGAGAGAAGGATTGGAAAGTTTCTACAATACACGCCGTTGGATATGAAGCAATATAGAATGATTTAAGATGCGTAGAATGAATTAAGATGCGTTGTGGGAAATAAAATAGCTACGGCAGGGTTTTTAAAACTGGTAAAATCCACTTACTGATTTTTTCTGTAAAATATGTCAATGAATCAAGTTTCCAGCAAAATGCAATTAATTGACCGCTTTGGCCGGCGGGTTAATTATTTAAGAATTTCAATAACAGACCGGTGTGATTTCCGTTGTGTTTATTGTATGTCTGAAGAAATGACCTTTTTGCCGCGAGCGCAGATTCTGACCCTTGAAGAAATATATACCTTAGCAGAAACCTTTACTGAACTCGGGATTAACAAAATAAGAATAACCGGGGGAGAACCTTTGATTAGAAGAGGCGCTCTGGATTTGCTGGAGAAAATCGGCAGTTTGCAGGGACTTGATGAACTGGTTTTGACGAGCAACGGTTCACAGTTGGATAAAATGGCAGGCAAATTGAAGACAGCCGGGATTAAGCGAATTAATGTTAGTCTGGATACACTGAATGCTGAAAAGTTCAGACGATTAACAAGGACCGGTGACCTGCAGCAGGTGCTTAAGGGAATACAGGCAGCCAAATCAGCTGGATTTGAGAGATTAAAGATTAACGCAGTGATTTTAAAAAATCGCAATCATAATGAAGTCACTGACCTGGTTCAATTTGCCGTAGATCAGGACATAGATATCAGTTTTATCGAAGAAATGCCTTTAGGTTATGTTGATGAACATAACCGTGGAGAAACTTATTACTCCAGCGATCAGATCAAGACCGATCTGGATAAGCGGTTCGAACTTTTGCCGACACCCGAAAAAACTGGTGGCCCTGCCAAATATTTCCGTATTTCCGGAAGTACCAGCAAAGTCGGATTTATTTCACCCCACAGCCACAATTTCTGCAGCACCTGCAACCGGGTACGTATAACCGCAGAAGGACGTTTATTATTATGTCTTGGCAACGAACATTCTATAGATCTGAAACGGGTTATTCGTGCTAATCCGGGTGATAAAGAGGTCTTGAAACAGTCCATTATCAAAGCGATGCTGATAAAACCCGAAAGACATGAATTTAATATTAAAGAGCAGCCGATAATTATGCGTCATATGAGTGTCACAGGAGGTTAATTGAAAACAAAACTAGCCTTGCTTTTTTCGGCTCTCAACCTGATCATCGGCTGCAGTTCCACTGAAAAAACCCATATATCTCAAACCGAATTATTGCAACTCATCGAGTCTGGTAAAGCGCCGGTAATAATTGATGTACGCTCAGATTATGAATTTAAAACCAGCCATGTGCCTGATGCAAAACATATTTCATTCTGGAAGGCTTTCTCAACAGATGACCTGGACGATTACCCGCCTGATGAGCTATTAGTGCTTTATTGCGAGCACGGTCCCCGGGCCGGTATCGCGAAATTTGCTTTCAGTTTGTCCGGTTTTGACAATATGGTTTACCTGGAAGGACACATGAAAGCCTGGAAAGCAGCGGGGTTGCCTGTCGAGGAACAGGTCATTGATAAGCAAGAATAGCAACAATTAATGAAACGATTTATTTTACTGTTGCTTTCAATATGGCGGCAGCGCTTCAAGTTGTATCTGGCTTTTGCTATAGCAGGGGCCTTATTCGGAATATTTATCCTGGATCCAATCAATGATTTTGTTTACTTCCATGAGCATGGTGTTGATGAGCCCTCGGTCAGTAAATACATTCTGGAAGAACTGAAGTTATCATTGAGTGGTAAAACTCCTAAAAAGACCTATTTTTATGCGCAGGTGGGGGTTGTTATTGGTCTTGTAGTTGCCTGGATGTATGGTCTTATACACAGACGTATTGAACATATCGAACAGCTAAGTGATGAAATCGACAAGGATTTGCCTGGCACCATCAGACAGGGGGAAGGGCCATTACTGGAATTCAAGTCATCTTTTCGCTGGGATATCGAACAATCGCGGGTAAATCGTGCTCTGGAAACTGTAATTATGAAAGCTCTGGCCGGTTTTATGAACAGCCACAGTGGTGGAACACTGTTGATAGGTGTTGCTGATGATGGTGAAATTCTGGGGCTGGAGAATGACTATCAATCGCTTAAAAGACAAGGCCAGGATGGCTTTGAGCAGGCGATTATGACGGCGACTTCCTCATCCCTTGGTGCTGATTTATGCCGTTATATTAAAGTATTGTTTCACTCTTCGGAAAGTAAAGATGTTTGCCGGCTGATAATATTGCCGGCATCCAGGCCGGTATTCTTTAAACAGGGCAATGAACCGAAATTTTATTTGCGAACCGGAGGCGGAACCCGGGATTTGAATATCCAGGAAGCAACGGAGTTTATTGTTGAGCGCTGGGCCAAATAACATGTTAGCTGCAAGTACAGGCAATCCAGCTGGATTAATTACTGTCCTGATATCATTAATTGTGATTACACCATTGTGTGGATTCTTATTCTCATGTGGCTGCACCTGGCCGGGAGCAGGATTAGAGGAAAACTGCAACTATTTTGATATGGCTGCGCAACATCAATGTCCCTGGTGTACATCAATAATTGCCGGAGGGTTATCTGTCGGGTTGGCCGTGATAGCAGGATATTTCACTTCAAAAGGTGACTGGTTTTTGCTGCCATTATCTTCCTCAGTGTTCAATCAGATCTTAGTGCGTGTGAGCACCGGTCTTGGCGTGTTTTTACTGACTGCTTTTGTGACTGGCCTGATTTCGGTAAAAATACAGGGGTATCCAACTTTTTTATTCGGTATCTAAAATGAATGAATATAACCAGGAAGAGCTTGCACTCTTCTGTCCCTATTGTGGAGAATCAATCAGGCCGCTGATTGATTACTCTGCCGGCGCTCAGGAATATTATGAAGACTGCTCCGTCTGCTGTGCACCCATATTATTTTCTTTGACGGATAGAGGTGGTGACGGGGCATTAAAAGTTGAAGTAAGAAGGGATGATGAATAATAAGGCAAGATTTTACTATAGACACTAAGGAACGTGCACGAAATAACTTCGCCAACTAGCTTGTCTTTATGCCCGTCTTCTTCGTTACATCAATAGTTGCGTAGCCTGCTATGCGCCTATTGCTGCGCCTTGAATACGAACATAAACCTACGCCAGTTGTCTAATTTATTCCGTGCCCGTTCCTAAACAACCTGCTGCTCTGCCGAGTAATAGAACCCTGCATGTTTTTTATCAGTCAGAAAGGTAAATTGGTTCTGCGTCAATCTGACGCGCGGCAATATGTCACATTATATAAAGTGTGAGTTATAGGTATAGTGTGACCAACTCTTGTACGCGCTCTTAATTGAGATAGAGTTTTGAATTATCTTTCCTCTTTATTATGCGGCTTCTCATAGCCGCATTTTTTTTGTGCGCTGAGTCGTTAAATGTAGAAATTATGAGAAGAATATCAAATATCATTATCTTATTATTTTCAGCAGCTGTTTTTTCTGAAGGCATATTACAGGATGAAATAGTTCATTTGATAGGATTTGTATCTGCATCAGAATGCACTTTTATCAGAAATGGCAAGGAATATGAGGCTAAAGAGGCTGTTTCTCATATTAGAAAGAAATACGAGTACTTTAAAGAAGATATTCTTAGCACCGAGCAGTTTATTGAGCTTAGTGCCTCAAGAAGTACAATTTCAAAAAAGAAGTATCAAATACAATGCAAAGGTGCTGAAAGGATTACCAGTCAAAAATGGCTTCTTGATGAATTGGAAAAATATAGAAAGAATAAAAACGTTCAACAAACAAATTTATACGGATTGCAATAATCTCAGCTTTGGTCCAGGATTCCATCAGTGAATTGGGTCGTTATGTACAAGTTAAAACGCGTTTGTATCAGTTATAGCTACTGCTTCTA
>DAOVUE010000196.1 GCA_030632745.1 Pseudomonadota bacterium
ACCTGGATATTACATATCGTCATCCCCGAAGTCTTTTATCGGGGATCCATCTTTAGCAATAGATTCCCGATAAAAGACTTCGGGAATGACGGTAATAGAGAATAGTTGCACGGACTTATTGAGAAGTTACGGTTCTAAGCCTTAAGTATGCCTTAAGCACCAAAAAGCTGATGATCGATTAAATCACACAAAGCATGAATAATGGTAATATGGCTTTCCTGAATACGGGCAGTTTGAGAGGCAGGTACACGCAGCTCTATATCCTCCTCAGAGAGACATTCAGCCACCCGTCCACCGTCTTTTCCGGTCAGGGCAATGACCAGCATTTCCCTTTCATGAGCAGCTTCTATGGCCTGTACAATACTGGGTGACTGACCGCTTGTTGAAATCGCCAGCAGTACGTCAGTTTCCCTTCCCAATGCCTGTATCTGGCGGGAAAAAATTTCATCATATTGATAGTCATTAGCAATCGAGGTAATTGCAGAGCTATCAGTTGTCAATGCGATAGCGGGCAGTGCAGGTCGTTCGGCCTCAAAGCGATTAATCAGTTCTGAGCTGAAATGCTGGGCATCGGCTGCAGAACCGCCATTGCCGCAGGCCATAATTTTACCTTCGCTCAATAATGAATGAACGAGACAATCACCTGCAGCAGCAATCTGCTCTGCTATAGCGGTAAATGTTTTCTGTTTTACTGCAATACTGTCAGTAAAAATTTTTTCAATACGAGTAAGACTCATTGAATTTCTCTGTTAGGTAATAAGATAATTTTACATTAGTTGAAAGGCATTTTTTACCCATTCAAGCTGTAATCCTTCTTCCCTGATGCTGACGGCTTTATTGTTTCGGGTTTCAGCATATAAAGCTATAGCATCTATGCGGCACGGAAGCTGATTATAGCCTGGATTTTTCATTAAAAAATACTGAATGGTCCTAATTATTTTTTGTTGTTTGGTATGGTTTATGGTTTCCAGGGGATGACCAAATTGAGTTTGTTTTCGATACCTGACTTCAATAAAAATTAAGAATTCATTATCGTGCATAATCAGATCAATTTCACCGCATTTACAGGAGAAATTAGTTTGAATGGTTTTCAAGCCCTGTTTTTGTAAATATTCAAGAGCGATATTTTCAGCCTGCTGTCCCTTTTTATTGTGATCCCTAATGAAGCTTAGCATTGTCATTACTATGAGTGCCTGTGTTTAAATCCGGTTTTAGTTCCAGCTTCAACTTGCCCTGACTGAAACTTGCCCATGGTAAAGAACGAATAATATGCCCGGCATAATTGATAGACAATTGTCCTGTATCTCCAGCTATGGATTCTGATGGATTATCAGCCAGATAGTTGACATAAGGTGCGACCTGATAACTATCCACTCCCATTGCAAACAGACGCTGATATAAGGTATTTTGATAGCTGTTCTGCAGGCTGGTTGCATCGGCTGCAGTGCCTAATAAAAAGGGCATATCAGGAAAAATTACGCCATCCATATCAATATTTTTGCGGCTGTCATAATAATTATCAATGATATGTGATGTTGCATAAACGGGTATTGTTTCACCATGGTGATAAATGATCTGCAATGGAATCTGCTTAGCCTGTCTTGGAAATGCAGCCATAAATAACATATCAATATCCTGACGTCGTCTGGGTGTAAACTCAAGCTGTCTGCCGATGGTCCGGCTGAGCTGTTTTTTTCGTGCTTCGCTTTGGTCAAGATTGAGTATTGATTTAATAGATGCAGAAAAATCATGCTCCTGAGACGGGTAGGTTTGTGCCTCAACGACAGTCCCTCCTGACTGCTGCCAGAATTGCGCGAATGCATCTGTCATGCGTTTCCCCCAATGGCTGTCGGGAGCGATAATGGCTGCATATTGATGACCGTCCTGACGGGCTTTGTGAGCGACAATACGGGCTTCTGCCTCGGGAGATAAACCAAATTGAAAAATTTGCTGAGACAGGGCCAGCGGTTGCTGAGCAGAGGACGGAGATGTTTCAATGCTGTTCAGTGCAAGAACGGGCGTGGTAATAATGTTTGATTGTAGTAATGTCTGCAGCTTGGATTTTTCCAGAGGACCTATGACAAAATCAGCACCGTTGTTAACCGCTTGCTGATAAATAGTTTCAATTATTTTATTACCGCTGGTATTATAGAAACGTAAGCGCACATTATCTGCCAGAGAAGAATGATAATGAGAAGCGGTAATGCCGTCCTGAATGGCTTTGGCAGGCCTGGCCAGTTTGCCCTGCATCGGGAGTAAAACAGCAATTTGCCTGATAGTTAATATAGATTCCTGTCTGATGCGTATAATCTGATTGATAAAGCTTCTATCTGCCTGATGTTCTGGATAGTTCTGCAGCCAGAAGCTGGTGGCATAATTAATAGCCTGAGGATCATTAGTGTGGCGAAAAATATCCGCTAAATCCAGCCAGCCGAAATAAATACGCTCGTTTTCAGACAATCCAATGCTGCTGCTCATTTCAGAATGAGCTAATTGCTGAGTGTTAAGAGTGCTTAAATATTTCCAGATAAGAGTTTGATTTTCTGACTTATCGCCTAAAATAAAAGCATGGCGAAAGATGAGTTCTTTAATGGCATCAATGGTATAAGCTTGCTGGAAATAACTCATAGCTTTGAGTTTATGATACAGCGACCATTGATCAGCCGAACCCGAATTAAAGTCCTGATTGAGTAATTGCAGTGCCTGAGTGGATTGATAATTTGCCAGTTCAACACTTGCCATTGCCAGCAGGAGTTGATTTCTCTGCTCTGCATTTAATGCTGCACGAACCAGCTGAGACATTATTTTTTGTGTTAATTGTAAAGTATAATCTTTATCATCAGCCGTCAGTTGTTCAGAAAGCAGTACTTCGGAGCAAAGATATAAGGCATTGCTCAAGGGCGGGTTTTTATCCGTTCCTGTTTTAGACAGTGATGAATTGAACAACCTTTCAGCATAAGCTATCTTTTTCTGATTGCTCATAGTACTGCTGTCTATGCTGTTCACTAAGGCAACAGCCTGACGGCGGCTATCTGTTTTTGTCTGGTCATGTTTAACTGTTGTTGAACCGCCGCAGCCCGCAAAAAAAACAATAATGGGGACGACTAATAGTAATTGATATAATCTAAACATTGATTTTGTTTCTTTTTGTTATACTACATTATGTGTTGTTGCAGCTCTTTTTAACTCGCTGATGGCTATTTACCCGTATTAACTGGCTGATGGCTCTATTAACCCACTGATGGCTCATTAACCCGCTGATTGCTAGGATACTAAATGGTCGAAAAATACTCTAAAACAAAGCAAAATAATCAAACTGCAGGTCAATTATATATTGTCGCTACACCGATTGGAAATTTACAGGATATTTCGCATAGAGCTGTCAGCACTTTAAAAAATGTGGATATAATTGCCGCCGAAGATACCCGACATAGTGCCCATCTGTTAAGACAACTGGATATTAACACGCATTGTATTACTTTGCATGAACATAATGAAAGACAAACTGCAGAAAGAATGGTGCAGCGGATGATCGAGGGCAGGAATATAGCACTTATTTCAGATGCTGGAACGCCCTTAGAGAGTTATCCGGGCTACTTTTTTGTTAAAACTGCACATCAATATCATGTTAAAGTGACTCCTATTCCCGGTCCAAGTGCTGTTATTACAGCACTTTCTGCTGCCGGCCTGGCCACGGATCGATTTTGTTTTGAAGGTTTTGTCCCCTCAAAACGCGGCCGGAGAAAAAGTTTCTATGCTCAGCGGGTGAAAGAAGTACGTACTATGGTGTTTTATGAAACACCGCATCGGATTGTAGATTCCCTGACTGACTTATGTGCTGAACTGGGAGAGGATCGCAGAGTTGTTCTGGCCAGAGAGCTGAGCAAAACCTTTGAAACTATCCGTAATGACACGGCAGGCTCATTACTGGAGTGGGTTATCGCTGATCCCAATCAGCAGAAAGGCGAAATTGTTCTGCTGGTGCAGGGCTATAAAGAAGCTGATGAAGACTCATTATCACCACAAAATGAACATATACTGCGCACCTTATTAAAAGAATTATCATTAAAACAGGCAGTAAAACTGGCGGTAGAGATTACTGGAGAAAACAAGAAAAAACTCTATAACTTTGCTCTCTCGATAAAAGACAATGATGAATGATACCTGCACATACCCGTAGAGACGTTGCATGCAACGTCTTTAAAGAGGATAATACCCCCAGAGTTAGCCAAGACAGTCGCTGCTTAAATACTCTAGGGTATTTGAGGGGAGGAAAGTCCGGGCTCCATAGGGCAAGGTGCCAGGTAACGCCTGGGGAGAGTGATCTCACGGCCAGTGCAGCAGAAAGTAAACCGCCCCGCTACTTTAAGTAGCGGGGTAAGGGTGAAAGGGTGCGGTAAGAGCGCACCGCGTTAATGGTAACATTGACGGCATGGTAAACCCCACCTGGAGCAAGACCAAATAGGGAAACATCAGGTGTGGCCCACATCGTTTCCGGGTAGGTTGCTTGAGGTAGATGGTGACATCTACCCTAGATGAATGACTGTTTTCGACAGAACCCGGCTTATACGGCTG
>DAOVUE010000273.1 GCA_030632745.1 Pseudomonadota bacterium
ACTTAACACTTAACACTTAACACTTAACACTTAATACTAAAGCCCAATGGATATTTCTCAAATATTAGACCCGCTGAATAAAGCACAACGTCAGGCCGTTTGCTCTGAAGCCCAGAACACTTTAGTTCTTGCCGGTGCCGGCAGCGGTAAAACACGAGTGTTAGTGCATCGTATTGCCTGGCTGGTACAGGTTGAAAATGTGTCGCCCTATAGCATCATGGCGGTTACTTTTACCAATAAAGCCGCAGCTGAGATGCGTTTTCGCATCGAGAACCTGCTCAAGACTCCGTTGCGTAATATGTGGGTAGGTACTTTTCATGGCCTGGCGCACCGTCTGCTCCGTGCACACTGGAAGGATGCAAAACTGGTAGAAAATTTCCAGATCATTGACAGCGATGATCAACTGCGTCTGCTGAAACGCATTATGAAAGAAATGGGTATTGATGATAAACAGCACCCGCCGCGTGAAGTACAATGGTTTATTAACGATTGTAAAGATAATGGTAAACGCTCACAGCAGCTGAATCCTGCGGATTTCCGTGGTCGGGAGTTCCTGCTAGATATTTATTATCGCTATGAAGAACTTTGTCAACGTACCGGATTAGTCGATTTTGCTGAATTATTATTAAGAGCTCATGAACTCTGGCTTAAACAGCCACATGTACTGAAACACTATCAACAGCGTTTTAGTCATATCCTGGTGGATGAATTTCAGGATACCAATACCATTCAATATGCCTGGCTGAAAGTCCTGAGTGGTAATAATCTTCCTCAAACTAATATACATACTTTTGTTGTGGGAGATGACGATCAATCCATTTACGGCTGGCGTGGTGCTAAAATCGAACATATCCGTGAATTTTGCCATGATTTCAATGCAGGAGCCTCAGCTGAAAAAGCAGCAGAGACTATCAAACTGGAACAAAATTACCGCTCAACCGGTAATATATTACAGGCAGCTAATGCGGTTATTGCAAACAACACTGAGCGATTGGGTAAAGAGCTGTGGACAGAAGATAGTGAGGGTGAACTATTACAAATTTATAGAGCATTTAATGAAATAGATGAAGCAGCCTATGTCGCGGGGCAAATTGAAAAGTGGGTAGATAAGGGTGGAAAGCGCAGTGATATTGCTATCTTATATCGCTCAAATGCACAATCGCAGCCACATGAATATGAACTGGTTAAACGCGGCATTCCTTATCGTGTCTATGGAGGCTTGCGATTTTATGAACGGGCTGAAGTAAAAGATGCTTTGGCTTATATGCGTCTGGCGGCAAATTATCAGGATGATGCTGCATTTGAACGTATTATTAATACACCTGCACGTGGAATTGGTTTACGAACAGTAGAAATTATTCGTGCAGCAGCGAAAAATAATGAACAGTTTTTATGGCAGGCCGTGCAGGAGTTGATAGAAAATAAGCAGCTGAGTGCAAGGGCGGCAACTGCAGTACAAAAATTTATTTATCTGATTGAAGAAATGGACTGCAGCAAAAAAGGTGATCATTTTACTTTAGTAGAGCAGGTTGCGCATATTTTAGAACTCTCTCAGTTAAAACAATTTCACGGCAGGGAAAATACTGAACGGGCACAAGCCAAAGTAGAAAATCTGCAGGAACTGATTAATGCGGTGAAACGTTTTGATGATGAAGGTGATCCCCTGTTAGAAGCGGTTAAAGAAAGTGCAGAATTAAATGATGCAGAGCAGCAAGTGCTTACTAATCCTATGAGCGAGTTTCTGGCACATGCTGCTTTAGAAGCAGGTGAAGGACAGGCTGATGAATGGGAAGAATGTGTACAACTGATGTCTCTGCATAGTGCTAAGGGATTAGAGTTTGAACTGGTTTTCTTAACGGGTGTGGAACAGGGATTATTTCCCCATAAAAATGCTCTGCAGGATTATGTCGGTGGGAAACTTGAAGAAGAACGCCGGCTTTGTTATGTGGGCATCACCAGAGCCCGGCAGCAGCTGCATCTGACTCATGCTGAAAGCAGAACCATGTATGGACGTAATGAAATGGCTTTACCCTCACAGTTCTTATCAGAAATTCCTGCCTCATTAGTTTCTGAGGTACGTGCTGTGAATAACAATTTTTCATCATTTGATTCTTTTTCAAATAATAATAGTTCCTTCAGCTCTTCTTATGCCAGCCCTGGTGGAAGTGCTGATGACAGGGCTGAGGGTGAAATTTCTATTGGACAAAGAGTTAAGCATAAAAAATTTGGTGAGGGAATTGTGATAGATAAAGAAGGTAGTGGAGCCAGAGCACGTGTGCAGGTTAATTTTGACTATGAAGGTACTAAATGGTTAATGTTGAGTATTGCTAAATTAGTTTAACGTCATTCTTTAAAATAAGTAAATAAGGAAAATAG
Organism: Pseudomonadota bacterium; assembly: GCA_030632745.1. GTDB lineage: Bacteria > Pseudomonadota > Gammaproteobacteria > GRL18 > GRL18 > GRL18. Next base: position 2,377 of record DAOVUE010000273.1, read on the forward strand.
TAATGAAAAGACGTGATTTTATTAAAGGTGCCGGAGCGGGTTCCGTCGCTGCTGCAGGTGTATTAGGTGGAATTCAGACGGCTTCGGCAGCTAAGACCATAAAATGGAAAATGGTCACCTCATGGCCAAAAAACTTCCCGGGACTGGGTACCGGAGCCAATTTCTTAGCAAAAACCATTAATGAAATGAGTGGCGGTCGTTTAAAAGTTAAAGTGTATGGTGCCAATGAAATCGTACCGGCTTTGGAAGTGTTTGATGCTGTTTCCAGGGGGACAGCTCAAATGGGGCATAGTGGAGCGTACTACTGGAAAGGCAAGCATCCGGCCACACAATTCTTCACCTCAGTCCCTTTTGGCCTGACCGCACAGGAAATGAATGGCTGGTTATATCATGGCGGCGGCATGAAACTCTGGGAAGAGTTATATGATAAATTCAATCTGATTCCAAACGCCTCAGGCAATACCGGTGTGCAGATGGGCGGCTGGTTTAATAAAGAAATTAATAGTGTAGATGATCTCAATGGATTAAAAATGCGTATCCCCGGCCTGGGCGGGGAAGTGCTGAAAAAAGCCGGTGGTACACCGGTAACCCTGCCCGGTGGTGAGATATACACCTCTATGCAGTCAGGTGCCATCGATGCAACCGAGTGGGTTGGTCCATACAATGATTTGGCTTTTGGTTTATATAAGGTGGCAAAATTCTATTATCATCCAGGCTGGCATGAGCCGGGCTCTACCATGGAAGCCATGATCAACAAAGATGCGTTTAATCAGCTGCCTGAAGATCTGCAAGTGATCGTTCGGGCAGCCTGCCGGGTTGCCAATCAGGACATGTTAGCCGATTATACAGCCAAAAATAATCAGGCATTGCAAACCCTGGTGAATAAACATAAAGTTGAGTTACGCCAGTATCCCGATGATGTCATCAAAAAATTACATGCACTATCAACAGAAGTTGTTGCAAAAGTGGGAGAGCACGATGATTTGTCAAAGAGAATTCATAGTTCTTTTAGTGAATTCAAAGCGAATGTCATGCAGTGGAGTAAAGTGGGTGAACAAGGCTATATGAAAGCTCGTGAATTAGTGTAAAGAGTAAAATTTTGTAGTTTATAGTGGCTAAAGGCTTCTTACAGTAACTTAAAATTTTCCAACCATCTTAATTTGGTATTTTATGTTATTAGATAGAGTTGTTATTTCTTACTCTATCTTATCCTGTGCCAAAACGATGCTAGGTAAATTTCAAGTTTGGCTAAAGGCTTCTAAGTTTGTCTAAAAGCTATAAACTACAAAGACTGACTCTCTTTATTTTATTTTTAATTCACGCCAGGCCATTTTTTTAGGTTCCTTTAGTTCTGCATCA
>DAOVUE010000017.1 GCA_030632745.1 Pseudomonadota bacterium
AACTGCTTTCAATGCCTTTTCTGCATTTGCAACACAGTGCTTACAGGTCATGCCTGAAATAGAAAGAGTTATTGTTTCAGTACTCATAGTTTAGTTCTCCACTTTAGAATTTTTTTAAGTCATGCTCAGCTATTGATCAACCAGACCACTACGCTATAGCACTCCATTACGCTGTAGCACTTTATAAATTTTCTTACTGGTTTTAGCAATACGGTTTATTTCACCAAAATCAGGTAATTCATCAGCATCCATACGATATTCCCAGTCTTCCAGTTCTGTATCCAGATAATCCAGTAATTTTTGCGAACAGCCATTGCATTTTCCCGAGCACATATTAGCTTCAGGCAGGTCAAAAGGGATATTTAGCCTGATTTGCTGAATTAATTGCCGCATGGCAGTGCTTCTATCGGGTTTCATACTGCTCAAATATACCAGCCATAGCCTAAAATACGCTTATTATAACGCAAGACAAAGCTCAATTAATATAAACCTCTATCATGTGTTGAAACAACCCGGGTTGTTCAGCATGAAGCCAGTGCCCTGCAGATTTTATTATGGAAAATGAAGCATAAGGAAAAAGTTTTCTGGTTAATTGTTGATTGGCTTTATTCAAATACTCAGACTGCCCTCCACCGATAAACAAGACCCTTTTGTGGAAAGGCTCTAAACCGCTGGTATCAGGAAAGCCTGTGATTTTCGAGATAGACCGGCTGATAGCCTGCAGATTTAAACGCCATTGATATTGTCCTTGTTTCAATTGTAAATTTTGCAATAAAAACTGGCGTAAACTTTGTTCTTTGATGGATTTTGCAAGATAGTGATCCGCATCTTTACGGGATTCGATGGTTTGCAATGGAATGGACTGAAGCGCATTCAGCACCAGGTCAAAATCATGCGTGTAAGATACCGGAGCAATATCAGCAATCACCATTTTTTCAATCAACTGCGGCTTGTTTAAAGCCAGCCAGAGTGCCGCTTTACCTCCCATACTATGGGCTATAATATTAACTGAAGTAAAATTACTCTGTGCTATAAAGCTCAATACATCCTGGGCCATGTGAGGATAGTCCATGCTGTCTGAATGGGGAGATTGACCATGATTACGTAAATCCAGAGAATAAACTAAATGCTTTTTAGACAACTCGCGGGCCATAAGATGCCAGTTTTTACTGCTGCCGAACAAGCCGTGCAGGATAATAAGCGGAGTCTGGCTCTTACCATTAACCTCTTTAAGCTCACCATATTGTGTCGCATTTAATTGCATAATAACTGATGAACTTTATTTTTCAAGATAAGTAGATTTCCATTGCGCGTATGAATCAATGACTGTATCCAGCTCGGCCTGATCATAATCTCTTAAGCCGCTTAAAAGAAGATTTTTTGCACCATGGCCAATTTCAATACCATCCGCCAGGATCATAAACTCCAGCCGGGCTTCTCCTTTTTTACCGTTTCTGTGCAACAGAGAGTTTTTTAATTTAAGCTCAATATTTTCACCCGCCAGCTTATCCAGGTGAATTTCCATATTTTTATAAATAACGAGAGGACGCGACGGGTTAATCATCGCATTTTCCTGTTTCATCAATGGAACCAGAATATGAGGGAAAGTCTGACCTGAAAATTGTACATATTTTTCTGCCAGGGAGGCAACAAATTCAGTTTCACCGGTCTGTTCACCTGACAGACTAATATCCATATAATTTTTATCATTATCAGCCACAAGATTAAAAACACCTGAGCTTTCTTTGGGCAGTTGTTTGGGAAAGATCAGCTGTGTACTATCCCTCACCATACCGGCAAATTCAATTTTCATTTCCTGAAAGATGCAGTACTGAGACAGAAACACGGCAAATAATAAATCACCCGGCACACAAAAACGTTTGGCATCTTCGTTATGAATAGGGTTAAAGTCACCCGCAACACCCTTGGCAAAGGAACTGGCCTGATGGCGGGTAAAACTCACTTTATCATTATCACGATTAAAATAATTATTTATATTCATTAAACTTTATTCCTGGAAACCTGTTCTATTGAGGTACTTGCAAAACATCAGATTTTCTTGCTTTTTATCTCCACCTTCCTTAGAAGAGGGGAAGTAAAAAATGGATTCCCGCTTAAAGCTTGCCCCTAGCGAAGGCAGGGGAATGCGGGAATGACGGAGTTTTGCAAGTACCTCTATTACTTAATGTTTACTTAAAGAGACGTTTTTCATAAAGATGATTCATAGTGAGAATAAATGCCAGTGCATTTTTCTCTAATTCTCTGTCATTCTCTATGGGAATCATTTTTTCATGCTGATATAAAAAAGTCAAAGCTTCCTGATCAGGTCTTAATACCGCCACTTTGTCACCAATGCGTAAAGCATAGGTATCATTAAACTGCATCAGAGCCAGATCTTTTTTCTTATCACTGAAAATAGAGTGTCCCATAACAGGATAGCTGAGATCCTGTCCGGTTAAATCTAATGCCGTTGCTAATACATCGGGTTGAGTCGTCAGACGATCGACCACTAGCGGTTCTACTCCCCCACCCAGAATCATACCTGGAATATGGTAGAGTTTAACCGGCAGCATATCACTGCCTCTTACTCTGATATTGTGATCAGCGACTACCACGATAATAGTGTCCTCATAATAGCCTTCCTTTTTTGCTGCTGCAATAAACTGCCCTATGGCATAATCCGCATATTTAATCGCATTCAGTTCACTTTTCTCTTCAATACCCTCAAGCAATTTTATTTTTCCGGCAGGGAAATCAAACGGAGAATGATTGGAAGTGCTGAACATCACCGCCACAAAGGGCTGCTGCTCATTATGCAGACGGCTAAACTCCTCATGAGCACGCTGCACCATATCCCCGTCACTCACACCCCAGGTGCCGGTATATTCAGGATTTATAAATTTGCTCTGATCGATAATTTCATCAAAACCATTGCCTAAAAACCAGCCTCTCATATTATCAAAACGACTTTCACCGCCGTAGAAAAATAATGACTGATAATTGTTCGGTTTTAATAAAGAGGCAATAGTAAAAAAGTCCTGCTGGGATTTATTTCTTTTAATGACACCTTTACCCGGTATAGAAAAATTACCCGACACTGTGCCGGCAATGCCTCTGATACTGCGGGTTCCATTCGAATAAAGGTTAGTAAATAAGATGCCTTGCTGACTTAAACGATTAAAATTAGGAGTAATTTCAGGATCACCGCCGGTGACACCTACAAATTGAGCCCCCAGACTTTCCTGCAGAAAAATGACCAGGTTTTTAGCTTTACCGGTTTTGAAATGAGTTTTTTCCTGCCGGCTAAAAGGTGATTCCTTTAACAAAGGATCATTAAGCAAATCATCACGCTCTGCATTAATATTAAGCTGCCGGCTCACTCGGGACAGGGCTTCTTTTATGTCCATTTCACCGTATTTTTCTAATTTGCTATTAGAGTATTTATTATTGCTGTAAATAGCATAGAGAATGCTGTGCAGAGAATTTTTGGTGATTTCATTAACCACGCGATCGCTGGAAAACATAGCATCGGAAATATTGGCAGGACGATGACCAAAAGAAGAACGAATCCCCAGGGCTAATAAAAAAATTAAAGGAAGGAACAGCAGCATACGTTTTACATAGTGAATTTCAAAAACCGCACTGAAATCATGCAGTTTTTTATTTTTAATGAAGAAATAAGCAGCCCCGCTCATCATTAAAATGACCATAAGCATTTCCAGTTTATAGGCAGAAAAAAGCATGGCAAACACTTCCTGCGGATAAACTAAATATTCTACAAAAAGGAAATTGGGTCTGACATCATACTCTGCAAAAAAAGGCAAAGTAGCATTTTCTATATAGATAAAAAATAATATCACAACGAGAAAATAGCCGCTTAAAAGTTTATTAACAAAATTTACAGACTGTTTGGGAAATAAACACAGCAGGATGACAGGAATTATCAGAGCAGTGGATACTATAATTATATCCATTCGCAGGCCGTATAAAAAAGTCAGCCAGTAATTCACATCACTATGTGAGAAGCGCTCGAAATAAAGTGAAAACAGCACCGCACGACCCACAAAGAAAATGGACAGCATAGCAAGAAAATAATAGAACAGGATTTTAATCAACTTCAATGGATGCAACTCTCTTAGTTATCTTTATAAGATAAGGTTTTAGCTTCAAAATTTTCTTTATTATAGGGGAACGCAACGTTGAGAAGAAAAATAATAGAGCCGGCAAATTCCAGCATTTCTCCCTTTTTTGAAGAAGCCATTAAAACCTGCACAACAAGCAGCAGAATAATATAAGCAGCAATCTGATAATTTTGTGCAATAGGCACAGCAAATTTATCTAAAAACTGTTTCACAGCCTCTTTGCGTTTATACAAAGGAATTAAGACAAACAAATAGAGTACTAATAAAATACCAATACCCCGGCCAAAGATAACCTTATTCAATTTCGTATCTCTCACCACCAGGTTGTGTAAATTCATTTCACCCTGGGCATTGTTCTCAGTGAAAAATTCTGAACTTTCAATATTGAACAGACGCTGTCCCCAGGAAATTTCCTCCCCTGCACCAAAAAAGAAAAATAAGCCTAATAGAGTAGTCATAAATAAAAAACTGAAGCCGCGCTGGTCTTTAAGCAGCCATACCCGACGAAAACACACCAATAGACCTATAATCAACATGACCACTGTTGACCACTCTGTAAAACCATCCTCAACAACAAAGTAGCGTTTAAAGGAATCATGATCAATATAACTCCACACAAATCCAATTACAGTGAAAACAAATGCGTAGCCTAAAGCCATTTTTTCCACTAATGTTAAATTTTTCAGCATATTTTTTCTATTCCAACTCAATAATATTTAGCTAAGAGCTTGTAATTTCTTTAATCCAACTCTTCATTTTACAATAAATGGTGCTAACATTATCAGAATACAAACACTTTGTGAATTTTTTGTTATACTGTGTCGAAAATATTTACTCTTAGTACATAAAAACAAACAGAGCTGACGCGAGATTCTATGGACAAACCCTGCTTTGAATTAAAAGGAAGTTTATTTACCCTGACTGTTCTGCAATTATTTGATGACGATATGTCCATACTGGAAGCACGGCTTAAAGAACGAGTCGCAATGGCTCCCGGTTTTTTTAACCACACAGCGGTGGTTATTGATCTGCATGAATTAGCTGAAGAAAAGCAAAATCTTGATTTTATTGCCTTAAAAGAATTACTTTTTTCATTATCCATTATTCCGGTCGGCGTAAAGGGAGCCTCTAAATCAGTACGTGCTAAGCTTGAAGCAGCGGGCATGGCGATTTTAGCTGAAGCAAAAAAAGCAAAAATTTCTGAGCAAAAACCAGCGCCAAAGCAAGAAACAGAAATAAAATCGGAACACGCAGCTGCTCCGCAAAGCGCTGCAAAAGATTCAACTGTCGAGGCAGCTGAGCCTGTTGCGGCAAAAACCAAAACAGCAACAATGGTAGTCAAGCAAACCATTCGTTCAGGTCGTCAGGTTTATGCTCCGGATGGTGATCTGATCATTATCGGTTCCGTCAGTGCCGGAGCAGAAATATTAGCTGAGGGTAATATCCATGTCTATGGTACCTTACGCGGCAGAGCATTAGCCGGAATACAGGGCAATCAATCAGCTTCCATTTTCTGTCACAGTTTACAGGCTGAATTACTTTCTATTGCTGGTATTTACCTATTGAGTGACGATATGCCTGAAGCTACAATTGGAAAAATGACACAGACTTATCTTGAACAGGAACGATTACAAATTGAATTAACAGCTTAATTTTATTTAAGCTGTTATTAGAAATAATTAATAGAAAAATTAATAGAAAAAAGCACTAATATAAAATTTAATAATAGGAACAGTGTAAACAATGGCAAAAATTATTGTAGTGACCTCAGGAAAAGGCGGTGTGGGTAAAACCACCACCAGTGCAGCGTTTGGTACAGGACTAGCACAAAAAGGACACAAAACAGTCATTATTGATTTTGATATCGGCTTGAGAAATCTTGATTTAATTATGGGTTGTGAACGCAGAGTAGTGTTTGATTTTATCAATGTTATTAATGGTGAAGCCAATCTGAATCAGGCTCTTATTAGAGATAAACGCACCGACAATTTATTTCTTCTTCCAGCCTCACAAACCCGGGATAAAGATGCTTTAACTCAGGAAGGTGTAGAAAGAGTTCTCAATGAACTTTCTGAAACCTTTGAATACATCATTTGTGATTCACCTGCAGGCATCGAATCCGGTGCTTTAAAAGCTTTATATTTTGCAGATGAAGCCTTGATCGTCACCAACCCTGAAGTTTCTTCTGTGCGTGATTCAGATCGTATTTTGGGTATTCTGGATAGTAAAACCAAGCGTATTATCGAAGGGAAATCCCCGGTTAAAACACATCTGATTATTACCCGTTATTCTCCTACCCGGGTAGAAGACGGTGAAATGCTCAGTGTTGATGATATTATAGATATTCTGGCCATCCCTCTTTTAGGCAGTATTCCTGAATCAGAATCTGTTTTACAGGCATCTAATACCGGTGCCCCTATTATTTTGGATGAAGAAAGCAAAGCGGGTCAGGCTTATGATGATCTGGTCGAACGTTTTCTCGGTAATGATGTTGAACATCGTTTTCTAACCCCTGAGAAAAAGGGCTTTTTCTCACGAGTATTTGGAGGTTAATCATGAGTATATTAGACTATTTTCGTGCACCCAAGAAAAAAACAGCGTCTACGGCCAAAGATCGTTTACAAATCATTGTTGCTCACCAGCGCAGCGGGAAAAGTCACCCTGAGGCCAGCTATCTTCCCAAGCTGAAAGAAGAACTGTTAAAAGTGATCAGTAAGTATGTGGATATTGAAGCGGATCAAATTAAAGTTGCACTCGATACCAATGATGAGAATTGTCCCATTTTGGAACTTAATGTTGCCTTACCTGAGCATAGTAAACTAGCCAGATAGTCTCTATCCTTAGATAGGCGAATTTATTCGCCTATCTAATAGCTATTAAGCCTCCCCTCTCTTCGCCTCGGGCGCCTAAGCTTTACAGCAGATCCTTTTCATAATTCGCAGTATTTTCTCTAACGGTTTCATTATAGACTTTCTGCATTGAAGGCAATACGAGCTTATCTGCTGCGCCTGTCAGTTCATCCATAAATACTTTTTTCACTTCTGTTGCCAGCACCAGGACATTATCATATAAACCATGACAATGTCCTGCCAGGTAACCCTTGCCGTAAAAGATATCATTTTCAGCAGCAGTAATATCGGCTCCATCAACTGATATATCCTTAAGTGCTGCAAGCCAGGTATTGATAACCGGACGCCAGCTTTCGCTTTTGACCGATGTAGTACCCAGATTAAAAACCGGCAGATCCTTACGTTCATGACGTTTATAATTATAAGAATGATTATCATACACAATGCATTGCCCAAAATCTTCAGCCAGTGCTTCTACAATAGCCGACACAATACGATAAAACTGTGCATGTTTTGCTTTACTCACTGCAATCGCTTGCTTGCTTAATGGCTTTTTCCAGACTTCTTTACCCCAGGCTGTTTCATACACACATTCATCAGTATTTCGATTCAAATCATATTCATAGCGTGAATCATGAGCAATCAGGGTAATGGGCTGCTGCTCAATAAAACTTCCGGTATAAGGATCTTCTTCATAATAACGTTCTGCCAGGGATAATAGACAATTATCTTCTAATTCTGCACGGAAATTTCCACCATTATGAATGGCAGCACTTAACGCCGGTTCATATTTCTCAATTTTTAAGGTAAAGCCTCCACCTTCTATAGTCGCAGTAAATATTTCCCTTTGTTTAATTTTTTCAATAATGGTCGCTTCAGATAATGTAGTCATATAGTTTCTCTTCAGTTTAATATAAATTTGTTATGTGGAAGCATAACAGAAGCAAATTAATTGGTAAAATGCATAATAAGAGTTATTATAGTCAAGGCTGAAATTTCTATCCGGTTAAAATATTTATAATACATTATGTCGATAAAATCATTTTTACTATTCACTGTTCTGTTGCTGCTGTTGGCAGCTTTTACATTTCCATCTTATTATGCTCCAAAAAGACATGTGATTGAAAACAGTGAGCACTTCTTTATTTATAAAGAGAATATTGAACAAGAGAGTATTGAAAAAGAGAATCAACTTAATAATAAACAGCAATGCCGCCATAATGACAATAACACGGCACTCAACAGCACATCAATAAAAATTATTTCCTGGAACAATATGGCGGCCTGTCGCAAAAAATTAAAACAATTTGCCGCCATGACCTTTTGCAGCAGCCATCAGGCCGATCAATCATTTGTAGAATTAGCTCACAATAGAGATTTGATTCTTATTCAGGAAGCTTACGTTGATTATAAGGTATCACAGCTTTTAAAAAATCTGGGTGATAACTTTTCATGGGATATGGCTGTCAGTTATATCGCCGATAAGAAACGGGATATTCCCACAGGAGTATTAACCGCTGCCAATGCAAAAGCCCTCTCAGCCTGTCCGCTAAGAACTTATGAAACCTTTCTCCCCACTCCCAAGGCAATTTTATTCACAAGCTACAATCTGGCCGATGCAAATAACAAAATCATTGATAAAAAATTGCTGGTGATCAATATCCATGGCATATTAATCAATAGAAAAGATCTTTACCTGCAATTACAACTCATGGCTAAACAGGCAGCAAAGCACGAGGGGCCGGTTATTTTAGCAGGAGACTTCAATACCATGAGCACAGACAGTTATCAAAAACTAACACAAATTACAAGCAGGCTTGGTCTGACTGAGTTAGACCTTAAATCAAGCAGTAATAAGGTAGACAATAGAATAAAATCTTTAACAGGACAGGTTTATGATTTTATTTTCTATAGAGAGCTTATTCAAGTCAAAGCACACTCTATTAATTTAAAAACCAGTAAAAATGGTAAAACATCTGATCACAGTCCCATACTTGCTGAGTTTAAATTAATTTAGAAAAATAGCTTATCCGGGAATAAATCACTAGTGATGAATGAATTTAAAAAATCAGATTACTGTTATACCGCCTTGTTTTGTGAAGAAAACATCTGGCATCTGACCCGATCCCTTATCGATAAAGGTATCAAAGACGAAGATATTCATATTATATTTCTTAGCAATAAAAATAAACACATTGCTGTTTTCAATCAATTGTCAGCAAAATGTCAACAAGCTGTGATATGGGATTATCATGTCATTTTAATGGTAAAAATAAAGCAATCGCATGACATATTTGATTTTGATAGCAGACTGCCTTTTGCGACTCATTATGAATTTTATATAAAAAACAGCCTGCCTGATAATATTAATTCTCAATACCAAAGTCAATTTAGAATTATCCCGGCTAAAATTTATTTAAAACATTTTTATTCCGATCGAAGTCATATGAAAGGCGTAATATCTGCAGTGCAGTTTCCTGATTATCCGGCCATACTCTCAAACTCTGTTAATAAGATAAGCATAAATAATTTATTAGAAATTGGAAAAAATATAAACAAGACCTTAATCATTCAAACTATAGAACAATTAATAAACTGGGTAGAAAAAAATTAAAGCTCACTAATAGCTATAGCTCACCAATAGTTATAACTCAAAAATAGCTATACTACCCTGTGTTTTCTATCGTCCCATGCGAGTTTCATAAGAATTGTGTATTCGATCAATCAGTGTGCGGTCATGATTGCCTGCTCCTGATGTATCAAATTGAACACGCACACTGCCGTCAGTCTGAGTATCAACATTCACTGTAACCTCTGTACCATTATGAATGCCCTGTACGATACCGGCTCCACGATTCTGATCTATAATCTGCACTGCCTGCTCCAGGAGTGCTCCGTTCACTGCTGACCAGGACTGGTCAAATTTACTACTGCCGGGGGCATAATAACCCCCACCGGGAGCTGCCTGATAATAAGTACATCCTGTCATAAGTGCAATTAATAAGAGAATTATGATAGTTTTCATAGTTTGTGTTTTTGGTTTCTTTCTTTGAAAATGTATGTCTGCAGAACGACTCTATCATAATTTTAGGATTAGAGGCTATTATTATGCGAATACAGATTATATGCTCAAATTTTCTTCATGATAAAGAGTGGAGGTACTTTAGACTTTATACGTTAGAC
>DAOVUE010000376.1 GCA_030632745.1 Pseudomonadota bacterium
AATATGGGCATGACCGCAATGGATGTGGAAGATGCTCTGAGAGAACAGAATAATCAGGTTGCTGCAGGTAAGCTGGGGCAACCACCAGTACCCTCAGGACAATCTTTTACTTACCAGCTCAATGTACTGGGACGTCTGGAAGCCGCTGGAGATAAGCCGGTTAATATGCAGGAGATCACCGAAGTCGCTATGGCAGAAGTCCGTGGTCCTATTATTGCCACCTCTCTGGTGTTATGGCAGTATTCGTACCAGTGGCTTTTATTCCCGGCATGACTGGTATGTTGTATAACCAGTTTGCCCTGACCATTGCTATTGCAGTGGCTTTGTCCACCTTCAATTCCCTGACATTAAGCCCCGCATTGGCGGCAATTATGCTGCGTCCCGAGAAGGGAGAAAAGAATCGCTTTGCCCGCGGTTTAATAATGCCTTTGACAAGTTAGCCAATGGCAGTGCCAGGCTGGTAGAGATTTTTTCCAAAGTCTGGATTCTGGTCGCGCTGGCCTTTGTCGGTTTGTGTTTTCTGACGGTGATGTTGTTTGCGTCAGTGCCTGCGGCTTTCGTTCCTGATGAAGATCTGGGCTATTTTGCGATAATCACCAAGTTACCAGCTGGTTCAAGTTTAGAGCGTACCCAAGCAGTTGCGGATCAGATCAGTGAAATTGCCATGAATACGCCTGGTGTCAACGTGGTTCAGTCAATACCTGGTAATAACTTTGTTGATAGTATTCAGGATACTTCTGCAGCGACTACTTTGATCATGTTAAAACCGTTTGAAGAACGTCAGACGCCGGAGACTCATGCTTTTGCCATGATTAAATCGATTCAGGCTCAGGTGTCACAAATTCCCGATGCAAGGATTGTCGTGGCTAATGTGCCATCAATTCCCGGTTTGGGTGCGGTCGGTGGTTTTAACTTTGAAATCCAGGATCTGAACAGCCTGGGACCAAAGGCGTTGGCAGTCGTCGCTAAGAATATTATAGAACAGGCCAATAAACGGCCTGAATTAGCGGGCGTTTATACCACATTTGACCCTGAAGTACCGCAACGTTTTATTGATATTGATCGGGAAAAAGTCAAAACCCGGGGTGTCTCTTTAAATGATGTTTTCTCCACATTGCAAATTAATCTGGGTTCTTTGTATGTTAATCAGTTCAATAAATACGGACGGGTATACCGGGTTTATTTACAGGCTGAACAAGAGACCCGTCTGCATGAAGATGATATCAGCCGGCTTCAGGTGCGCAATAATCAGGGAGAAATGATCCCTCTGAGTGCATTTGTGACCATAGAAAGCATGGTAGGACCTTATAATATCCCGCATTATAATCAATATGCTGCCGTGATGATTAATGGTGGTGCGGCACCGGGCTATAGTTCGGGGCAGGCCAATGCAGCCATGGAACAGGTGGCCAACGACTACCTGCCTGAGGGCTATGGTTATGAGTGGACTAATATGGTTTTTCAGCAAAAGAAAGCGGGTAATATGGCTCCCATTATTTTTGCTCTGTCACTGGTTTTTGTCTTTCTGGTACTGGCCGCACAATATGAAAGCTGGTCCATGCCGTTTATGATTCTGCTGGCCATTCCATTAGGCTTACTGGGTGCTATCGGCACACTGGCACTGCGTGATATGAGCCTGGATGTTTATGGTCAGATTGGGCTGGTGATGCTGATCGGTCTGGTGGCTAAAAATTCTATTTTTATTGTCGAATTTGCCAGGGAACAGCGTAATGCGGGTAAGAGTATTCTCGAATCAGCTAAGGAAGCGCTGCGGATTCGCCTGCGTCCCATCCTGATGACAGCCATTGCTTTTATTGTCGGCCTGATGCCGCTGGTACTGGCCTCTGGTGCCGGTGCCAATGCCCGTCAATCACTGGGCACCAGTATCGTTGGTGGTTTAGCCCTGGCAACGGTATTGATTGTCTTTGTGCCGATATTTTTTGTCGTCATTGAACGCTTTAGAGAGAGAAAATTATCGTGATAAAAAATCTTATTATATTAGCAGTACAATCAGTTAATTTCTGTAATACGGGTGCGTACAATGAATAAATATCGATACAATAATAGTCTTTCCCTGCTGCTGGTAACGGGCATAATGCTGGCAGTAACGCTGCTATCTGGTTGTGAAAAGGATAAAGTAGTAGTGCCTCCGCCGCCACCGCCGCCAAAAGTTGTGATCACACCTGTCGTACAACAGACTATTCCAGTCACTATGCAGTTTCCGGGCACTGTAAGAGAATATAAAAAAGTACTGATTAAACCACGGGTTTCGGGTTATATCGGGCAACATCAGTTTAAAGAAGGCAGCCTGGTGAAAAAGGGTGATCTATTGTATCAGGTTGATCCGCTGCCTTATCAGGCAGCATTAGATGCCGCCAATGCACAACTTGATCAGGATCAGGCGACTCTGAACTTCTGGAGCACGGAACTTAGGCGTTATAATAAACTGGTTAAAAGCGGGGCTATCTCCAAAGAGAAACGCGATACCACCGCAACCAGACGTAAGGAATTTACAGCGGCGATTCATAAGGATAAAGCAGATATTGAACAGGCTCAGCTGAATCTCGGATATGCGCAGATTATGGCACCTTTTGACGGCTATATTCAGAAAACTAAAGTGCATAAAGGGGCTGTGGTTTCT
>DAOVUE010000405.1 GCA_030632745.1 Pseudomonadota bacterium
CACGCTGTTCAGTATGGTCTTCATCGCATTAAGACGAGCTAAATGCTTATTATTCGAACGAATAATTGTCCATGGTGCTGAAGAGGTATGAGTTTTTCTGAGCATTTCATATTTTACATTAGTAAAATCATCCCAGCGTTCCTGGGCCTGAACATCCACCTCAGATAGTTTCCATTGTCTTAAAGGATCTGTTTTACGGCGACTAAAACGGTATTCCTGCTCTTCTTTAGTGACACTAAAATATAACTTAATAAGGATGGTGCCCTGACGCACTAAATCTTTTTCAAAACCGGTTACACCTTTCATAAAGTTTTTATATTCAAGATCGGAACAAAAACCAAATACAGGCTCAACCATAGCACGGTTATACCAGCTGCGATCAAATAAAACCACTTTACCGCCGGCAGGAAGATGTTGAATGTATTTTTGGAAAAACCATTGGGATTTTTGCTCTTCAGTCGGTTTGCCTAAAGCCACTACAGTATAATGTTTCTCATTCATATAACGTGTCACACGACGAATGGTACCACCTTTTCCTGAAGCATCACGACCTTCGAATAAAATAACCATGCGTTTACCCGTATCTTCAAGATATCTTTGCATTTGAATGAGTTCTGCCTGATAGGGCTTTAAGGATTTCTCCCGGGTGAATTTTTTAACGGCTTTAGATTTACCTTTCTTTAAGGCCGTATTTTGTTCTTTCAGCAGCTCATTTTCTAAAATTAATTCTTCATGGGTTGGTTCATTTGTGTTCATTAAAAAATACTCCATCACAGATACGATAAAAGTAAAGTATACCATAGAGTCATTAGTGAATCATTCATATAGGCAGCCAAAAACAAATAATGTTATACTTTCTCAGTTCACAATTTATAACATAAATGCAATATACAGGTAAGCTTATTAATGTCCCATTTTAAATCACATGGCAATCATCTTATCAATCTTCTTATCGAAGAAGAGCAGCACAAGGATGCTTTAAAAATCCAGTCGGAACAGTTTATTTCTATAACTCTGAATAAACGACAACTTTGTGATCTGGAAATGCTTATTAATGGTGCTTTGTCTCCTTTAACAGGTTATATGGATAAAAAAACCTATGATGCAGTAATCCACAGCAGTCGCTTACCTGACAATTTACTCTGGCCCATACCCATTGTGCTTGATATTGACAGCACTGCTGCACAAAAAATAAAGTCAGGGGATAAAATTGCATTGCGTGATACTGAAGGTTTTATGCCGGCGGTATTAACCGTTTCAGACATCTGGCAGGCCGATAAGAAACTGGAAGCTGAAGCGGTTTATGGCACCACTTCCGCACTTCATCCCGGTGTTGATTATCTGCTTAATCAAAGTCATGAATTTTACATCGGCGGAACAATAGAGGGTATTGAACAGCCTTCACATTTTGACTTTGAACAGCTTTGGTCAACTCCTAAAGAACTGCAGCAGCTATTTAAAAAACGCGGCTGGCGTAATGTGCTGGCATTTCAAACCAGCAAGCCTATGCACCGGGTGCATAAGGAAATCACCCTGAATGCAGCCCGTGATGCTCAGGCACATATTTTAATCCATCCCACCGTCGGAACAACCAAGCCGGGAGATTTACATTATTATGCACGTGTTCATTGCTACCAGGCAATGAAAAAATACTTTCCAGATAATTTAGCATTATTGTCATTATTACCCATGGCCATGAGAATGGCGGGTCCTAAAGAAGCTCTCTGGCATGCCATCATTAATAAAAATTATGCCTGTTCGCATATGATCATTGGTCCGCAGCATGCGTCACCACCTTCCAGCAAAACACAATTTTA
>DAOVUE010000335.1 GCA_030632745.1 Pseudomonadota bacterium
ATTTACTTGCTTTATAAACGTTAAATTGTAGCATGCAACTATGTTAGTATACACCTCTTTAAAGCCGTATCCTTTATTATCATCGGCTGCTGCTTATAACTTAAAGAGTTTTTCAATTGTCACGAGTAAATTCTAATCATTCTTCCTCTTTTTCCAGACAGGTAAGGGTTCTGGGTGTTGATACCGGAGGCACATTTACGGATTTTGTCTATTATGATCAGGGAAAGTTAACCATTCATAAAGTCTTATCCACCCCGCATGCACCGGAACAGGCTATCCTAAAGGGGATCAAAGAACTTGGTCTTGAAACACAGCTGGAAAATTTGTCTATCGTACACGGCTCTACAGTGGCAACCAATGCGGTGCTGGAAAAAAAAGGTGTTAAGACGGTTTACATCACTAATAAAGGTCTGGCTGATGTACTGACGATTGGCCGTCAGGCACGTAAAGAACTTTATAACCTGACACCTGAACCAGAAAAGCCGCCTGTACCTTCCGCATTATGTTATGAAGTAATGAGTCGAGTCGATGCTGATGCTAATAATCGTCAATCTTTATCCAGCAATGAATTACAGCAATTAAACGATTTTATCAGGCAGCATCAGCCTCAGTCGGTGGCGATTAATTTATTATTTTCCTTTCTGAATAATGAAGATGAATGTCGCATTGAGAAAAGTTTAGCAAGCGCTTTTCCTGAGTTATTTATATCGCGATCATCAGAAGTATTAGCTGAATATAAAGAGTATGAAAGAGGTATTGCTACCTGGTTAAATGCCTGGGTTGGCCCTCTGGTTCAGGGTTATTTAAAGCGTTTAACAAAAGGAATTCAACCGGCTCAGCTCGCGGTTATGCAAAGTTCCGGGGGAACCATCGCAGCAGAAAAAGCCGCTGATCATGCGGTGCGAATGTTACTTTCCGGGCCTGCCGGCGGTCTGGCGGGAGCAAAATATATAGCTGCTGTTGAGCATGATAAAGCTCCCGTTGCTGACAAGCCCTCTTATACAAAAAATTTACTTACCTTTGATATGGGCGGGACATCAACGGATGTGGCGGTGATTGAAGGTGAATTACAGCTCACCAGTGAAGGCCGTATTGGTGATTATCCGGTTGCCATTTCAATGGTGGATATGCATACCATTGGTGCCGGAGGCGGTTCTATTGCTCAGGTTGATGCAGGTGGAGTATTACAGGTTGGTCCGCAGTCAGCAGGTGCGGCTCCCGGACCTGCCTGTTATGCTCAGGGTGGAATACAGGCAACTGTGACAGACGCTAATCTGATTTTAGGACGTTTGTCAGGTGATGCCTTTTTAGGCGGTTCAATGCGGCTGGATGAGGCGGCATCACATAATGCGATTAAAATACTGGCAAAACAATTATCACCGTCTTTATCTGTAAAAGACAGCTCGTTTCAACTAAAGAAGGCGGTTGATGAAACGGCATACGGCATTATCCAGGTGGCCAATGAACACATGAGCCGGGCATTGCGGGTGATGTCGATACAACGCGGTATTGATCCCAAAACTCTGGTTCTGGTTCCGTTTGGCGGTGCCGGTGCTCTGCATGTCTGTGCTCTGGCTGACAACTTGCAAATGTCTCAGGCAATGGTTCCGGTGCATGCCGGTGTTTTATCTGCTTTTGGCATGGTGGTAGCTCCGCATAGCCGGGACTTATCTCATACTATCAATACCCTGCTGGAATTGACGGGTGAAACTCAGCTGAATGAACAATTAAAGATATTAGCAGACAAAGGTATGGCGGAATTAAATGCAGAAGGTATTGATGAAACCGGGATTAAAATAAATTATTCTCTTGATCTGCGTTATGCAGGTCAGTCATATACCTTAAATGTACCCTGGACTGAATTGAAAAAAACGCTGCAGGATTTTCATGATTTACATCAGAAACGCTATGGACACCAACATGATCAGGCTGTAGAACTGGTTAATTTGCGAGTGAAAGTCTCCGCTTCTCCTGTGACTATGAGCCTGCCGGAATTGCCGTTGGTGACTACCGAAGCAGCAGCAATACAGCAAAAAAATCTTTATGCTATTGATGAGCCGGTACCTGTCTATCAAAGAGAAGATTTATCCTATGGTCATAAAATCACAGGGCCTGCGCTGATAGTTGAGCGTGTATCAACAACCTGGCTTGAGCCGAACTGGATATGTGAAGTTGATCCGGTTGGAAATCTTCTATTGAGTAAAATAAGTTGAGTAATACAAAATGTATTTTTTAAGTTATTACATCCCGCCTGATGATCATGAGCGGGTTAAACAGGCTTTATTTGATTGCGGTGCAGGAAAAACAGGCCAATATGATGAGTGCTGCTGGGAAGTCTTAGGCAATGGGCAATTTCGGGCACTGACAGGTAGTAAGCCGGCACGGGGTAAAATTGATCAATTAGAAAAATTAGCTGAATATAAAGTGGAAATGATATGTGAGAAACACGTGATCCGTAAAGTAGTAGAGACTTTATTGCGCGAGCACCCTTATGAGCAGCCGGCTTATTTTTTTCATCCGCTAATGACCTTAAGTGATTTGTAGAGAGGGGTATGTGGCCGAAGTAGGGGCGAACCTATGTGTTCGCCCTTCTTTTCAGGTCAACAGGAGGGCAGATACATAGCTCTGCCCCTACTGCTTCGGTTGTTTTGCTGATATTTGGAGAAGTACGCAAATTTGTGAAGAACCATTTCGTATTCTACTTTATTCTGTGTTATCTGAAAGCAATTAATTACTTCAGATAAGTATAGTTAAGCAAAAATTAAAGGTTATTTGATTTTTGCTTCTTTATACATAACATGCTTGCGAACAACCGGATCATATTTTTTCATTTCCAGTTTTTCTGACATCGTGCGCTTGTTTTTGGTCGTTGTATAATAGTGACCTGTACCTTCTGAAGATACTAATTTGATTTTATCACGCATATTCTATTCTCCTGCTCATTCTTTTCCGCTGTTAGATTCGGATTAAGAAATCTGATAGCTGATTTCTGTTTTATAATAGTTAAACATTTTCGCCTCTCCTACGCACTGCGTCTATAACTGTAGCTATTCCGCGCTTATCAATAGTACGCATACCGCTTGCAGTAATCTTTAATGTTACAAAACGCTTTTCACTTTCGACCCAAAAACGATG
>DAOVUE010000131.1 GCA_030632745.1 Pseudomonadota bacterium
CCTGATTTATTATTAATTTTACAGTGGGTTAAATTATATAGTAATAAATTGCTGCTTACTATTTTCTACTGAAGAGTAGGGAAAGAAGGTGGTTTCGAGCTTTTGACGTAACTTCTCAATAAGTCCGTGCAACTATTCTCTTTTAACGTCATTCCCGAAGTCTTTTATCGGGAATCTATTGCTAAAAATGGATCCCCGATAAAAGACTTCGAGGATGACGATATGTAATATCCAGGTTAGTCACGGACTTATTGAGAAGTTACCTATTGACCTATAATAATTTTTTTATTATAGGTCAATATTTACTGCAGCAACGATTGTTGAAGAAGGCCTGGATTGCCATGTACTTGAGGAGTGTGATTAACTGATAAGCCTTCCAGCTGCACAGTTTTTTTAATAAACTCACTGACTTCAAGCTGTAACTGATTTAAACTAATAGCTTGACCTGCTTGATGATATCGCTGTAGGACTGCAAAAATTCCACGAGTAAAAAGACTTCCTTTTTCTGTTGAAATAGCGGGTTCATCATCATGAGAAGCAGATATCACAATATAATTTTGTACTTCATCGTTATCATTGTATTTTGAAACGGGTCTGTTTGTAGAAAGATTGCCTTTAGATGCATAGTGTTTTTGTTCTGTCGGCATTCCTTTATAACGGAACAATTTTTCCTGTGAGTGTTGCGCGGAATAATTTAAAATAAAGGCTTTGTGAATTGTACCGCTATGACAGGCATCAATGATGGCAATGACTTGCTTTGATGGTAAAGCTGTGAGCATGTTACGAAAATCATCATCAACTAATACATTGACTAAAGTATTTTCATTAGCTTGTCTTACCACGGCACTATTTGATAACAATAGAACTTCATCTGCACCGTCTTTTTCGTCCTGATTCATATCAATTATCTGTGAACCATGACCTGAAAAATAAATCAGGACTTTATCATCTGCCTGTAGTGAATTTGCCAAACCTTTCATTGTCTGCTGAACAGTAAACAACGAGGCCTGTTGGCCCGTTAAAGTGATAATTTGTGACGCATCAAAGCCCATAATCTTCGCGACTTGTTTCATCATACGAATATCTTCGCTAACACCTACCAATGGTGCAAAACCATTCTGATAGATATCCACACCTATGAGCAAAGCTTTATCTTTACTGAACACCTGATGTGAAACAAATACTATATTAATAAAAAAAAATAGAATGAAGAGTTTTTTCATAATAATTTAGGGCTTTAGTCATTTTTAATATAGACTCAAGTTAGCATAATAGAGGTGTATTTTCTACCATTCAGTAAGCCATTTATTATAAAATGATCTCATTTGATGCTTACGCTGCCAATGGCACTGATTTCCAGAATACCAGATTGATGCTGCCGCATCATATTCTGCAAAGATGCTCTGATATCTGGCGGCAATATCACGCCCCATTTTTTATCACTGTTTGAACTAATGACCATTTTGTAGATTAATGGTACGGTATTATTGCTCAAGGTATACATTTCATATTTCCCCTGTAAAGGAACTTTTGTAATAGTGTTATTGTGTTTGACCTGATAATGTCCCTCTGAGCTTGTAATTATCAGCTTAATACGCTGTTGTTTTAATAACTGAATAAAAGCATCATCATTGCTGAAACGCAATAAAAATCCTTTTTTTTGTGTCTTCGATACCGGCTTCTTTTTAATCGCTTTAGAAGGTTTGGATTGCGGCGCTGCAACCTCTTTTTTCTGTTTTATTTTCTCTTGAGCTAACTGCAAATTCAACTGATTTACCTGTGATTTAGCTTTATTGTATTTTTTTAGTAAAACCTGCTTATTTTGATCTGTTTCATTTTTTTCGATATGCCGTTCTTGCTTTAAGGTATTGAGTGATTGCCTCAGATGTGATATTTTTTGTTCCATATCTGATTTCAGGTTTGAAAGTGACTGTTCCTGTGTTTTGTTTAATTTATCTAATATTTGTAGTTGATTATCCTCCTGCTGCTGCAGCTGGCTTTTTGTTGCTTTAAGTGCACTGTTTAAAAAAAATTTTTCCTCTATAATATTAAACAATGATTTTTTTATCTGTTCATTTTCATGTTCTATAATTTGCATCTGTTGTGACATGACTTCATCTAAATCACTCATATGCTCTTGTGATGCAACACGTACCCCCTCCATTGCAGCAAAAATCAGCATTAAACAAAGCCCCAATATAGCCATAAAGCGCATCACATCCGCATTAAGAGCTTCAACTTCATCCTGTGGTGATTGTTGCTTACGCTCTAACACGGTACGTCCTTTTGTAAATACTTTCTTTGTTCTAAAGTTTCACTGAGTTTTTCCTGATAATCACTGATAGAACGATCCAGTGCCAGCGTTTTAATAATGCGTAACACATAACCTATAATACCTCCCAAAACCGTACTGGTAAGAGCTGTCAGAATACCACCATTAATTAATTGTTCCAGCATACCCAGTGCTCCTTGTGTTTCAAGGCTGGCTATTTCATTATCGCCAAAGGCTGCCATTAAAGCTTCCCGCATACCAATAGCCGTCCATATCACACCAACACCAAAGGACAGGCTGGTTAGCATATCCAGTAAATGTTCATAATGAATGATCTGTTTCCAATTTTCTGCGTTATTGATTTTCAACCATTGAAAAATACGTTGCCAGATAACGCCATAAATAATTACAATCAGAACAAATAACACTGCTGAAAAACCCAGATTAATGACCAGCCATTGATACATTTCAAGCAAAACCTCAGAAATTTTTTGTCCCATAAGTGTTAGCTCAATAAAAAACATGTGACTCATCAACCACCCTATCCCCATAAATAAACCAGCTGACAGACCTTGAAAAAATATCAGGATGTTTGATGTTGATTTAAAAATCATTTGAAATATCTCCAATTTTTTACTTATTAGATAAATACTCTATAACTCGACAAACTGACAGGCTGAACTGGTATTTTCCAGAAAAAGGTTTAAAGCTTTATATTCTTTTACGGCCTGACGATAGCTTTGTGTATCACCCAAAGCACCTGCCAGACCATGACGTTTTTGTTCCAGTTCATGAGTGAGCATAGTCTGTATTTCTGCTAATTGACGGCTCATTGAACAATGGCTGTAAGTGTTGAAATCAGTATGGTATTCCAATGAAACAAATTGCGGAGTGAAAAAACGACGCAAGGATTCTTCACTTTGTTTTTGGCTTATAATCCCCTGTTGTACCCCCCATCGACTGAACTCTGCCAGTGCTTCAAGGTTGCTGTCCAGGGGTGATCCTGAAGCGATTAGGATCAGTGTTTTAAAATGATGATTGAAATTTGACTGGCAAAAACTTTTGCTTAAAGTCGTGTGACTTTGGATAATAGCCTCGGAGAGCTTTTTACTTGCAGGTAAATCACAGACTTGATAAGAATACGCATTCTTATGCAGTTGAATCATACTGCTATTGCAGCCGTTTAAAAGCATAATACACATGAAGAGCATTAGCATCAATTTGATTTTAAACGGCCTGGTTTGGAATGTATGATTATTTGTTATTGCAGCTGTCATGCACACCTCTCTATTTTTTGTCTGGTTAACAGCTTAGACGCACAAAGAGAGGAAATTAAAATCTTATTTAATATACAAGGTTTAATTACTGGCCCGGTCTATTAAATTTTTTACAAAAAAAAGCCAATGACTACACACTTAAAGAGCACGTAGTCATTGGCTTAATTTTAAACTTATTAAAATCAGAGAGTTTATTCTCTGAACATTGTTTTTCGATTAACTGGTCAATTCAAGCAGCATTTTATTTAGACGGCTGACAAAAGTGGCCGGATCTTCTAACTGACCGCCTTCACTTAGTAGTGCCTGTTCAAATAAAATTTTGGTCCAGTCATCAAAACGTTCGCCATCAACATCTGTGCTTAAACGTTTTACTAAGGGATGTTCCGGATTTAATTCAAAAATAGGCTTATGTCCCATAACATCCTGACCCGCCTGTTTCAACAAACGTTCCAGATTGGCACTCATATCATGATCACCCGTAACAAGACAGGCAGGGGAATCGGTTAGACGAGAGGTCATACGCACTTCTTTAACTTCATCACCCAGAGATTTAGTGATTTTTTCTAAGAAATCCTTATACTCTTCCTGAGTTTTCTCCTGCTCTTTCTTCTCCTCTTCATCTTCCATATCACCTAAATCCAGTTCACCACGGGCAACTGATTTTATGGCTTTTTCTTCGTAGTCCGGTAAGGAAGACATCAGAAACTCATCAACACGATCGGTCAATAATAAAACTTCAATGCCCTTCTTACGGAAAACTTCAAGGTGAGGACTGTGTTTAGCCGCAGCAAAACTATCTGCCGTAATATAATAAATGTCGTTTTGACCTTCCTGCATGCGGGAAATATAATCATCAAGAGAAACTTCCTGTTCTTCTTTATCATCCAGAGTACTGGAGAAACGCAGCAGCTTGGCAATTTTATCACGATTAGCAAAGTCTTCTCCCGGACCTTCTTTCATGACACGACCGAACTCTTTCCAGAAAATCGCATAATTATCCTTATCATTATCAGCCATTTTCTGTAATAAAGATAAAATCTTTTTCACCGAGCCGGAACGAATGTTATCCAGAACTTTAGAATTTTGCAGAATTTCACGGGAAACGTTTAATGGTAAGTCATTAGAATCAATAATACCTTTTACAAAACGTAAATAATTAGGCATTAATTTTTCAGTTTCATCCATAATGAAAACACGACGTACATATAGCTTGATGCCATGTTGACGATCACGTTCCCATAGATCAAAAGGTGCACGCTTGGGTACAAAGAGTAATGAAGTATATTCATACTTACCTTCTACTTTGTTATGAGAACGTGCCAGGGGGTCTTCAAAGTCATGGCCGACATGTTTGTAGAATTCATTGTACTCTTCATCAGAAATATCACTTTTAGAGCGAGTCCATAAGGCTGATGCGCTATTAACTGTTTCATATTCGATCCCCTCCTCTGCTGCTTCTTTTGCTTCTTCACCCTCTTCACCCGGCTCTTCACCCGGCATTGGAGGTGTTGCTTCTTTGAGCATTTCAATCGGAATAGTAATATGATCAGAATAAGTACGAATAATATTTCTTAAACGAAAGCCGTCCAGGAAGTCATCTTCATCGTCTTTTAAATGAAGTACAACTTCAGTACCACGACCTTCCTTAGTCACTGTCTCAATATTAAATTCACCCTCACCATGAGATTCCCATAAAACAGCCTGATCAGCTGCAGTACCTGCACGACGGGTGGTTAATGTCACCTTATCAGCCACAATGAAGGAAGAGTAGAATCCCACCCCAAACTGGCCAATGGCATTGGCATCTTTCTTTTGATCACCGGTTAATGAATCTAAAAATTCACGAGTACCTGATTTAGCGATAGTGCCGATATTTTCAACGACTTCATCACGGGACATACCAATACCATTATCAGAAATGGTGATGGTACGGGCATCTTTATCAAATTATACACTGATCTTTAGTTCTGTATCATTTTCATATAATTAACCTTCACTACTCGCTTAAAAACGCATATTATCATATATATCCGTAGAAATAGGCATATATACG
>DAOVUE010000309.1 GCA_030632745.1 Pseudomonadota bacterium
GGCGAATTCATGGATTAAGTATAACATATATATAATCCTAAATAACTCAGAGCCTTGTCCAACGCGGAATGAGTCTGAACAAAAGCAGTGTTTCCAACGCGAAATGAGTCTGAAACAGGGGTAACCTGGTTAAAAATCGTTCATAAACAACTAATGAAGATGATTATGAAACTAGAAGAATTAAAGACAATTGAATTGATGGTACCCAAGCCGTTCCACTATACACCAAAGCATGGCTCTTTATGCGGAAACACTCCGCCACTAACAACATTCCTGTTAACCACCCTGACAGTACGTCCCCTGAAATATAAGTCCGCGCTCCGAAACACGTATTGCCAGCACCATTTCCTGACGCCGAGGTCCCCTTTGGTTGTACCTCGTAATGAAGATGATAAACTCTAAATATCATGTTATAATATTTATTATAACCTAAGTTGAATAAGGTATAGGAGTGCAACTATGCACACTTTAAAATTACGCAAAATCGGCAGCTCTGTTGGGGTTATTCTGCCAAAAGAGATGCTGGAAGCCTTACACCTTTCTGAAGGCGATCAAATCTTTGCTGATGCTACACAAGATGGTTTACAGCTTACCCCTTATGATCCGGAGTTTGAAGCGGCTATGGAAGCATTTGGGCGCACCCGTAAGAAATATCGAAATGCCCTTCGTCAGTTAGCTAAATAATGCCTCGTTGGATCCCTGAAGCAGCAATTATTGCTATGCACGGTGAATTGCTGGCTGAACATGGTGGTTTATCTGCTCCAGTCAATAGAGATTCTCTCGGTTCAACATTGGCCAGACCTCAACAATTGGATAATTATGGCAATCCACCACCTGATATTTTTCAATTAGCAGCCTCTTATGGTTTTGGTTTTGCCAAAAACCATTGTTTTAAAGATGGGAACAAGCGTATTTCCCTGGTCGTCATTGATATGTTTCTGGCACTAAATGGTTATGAGAGTTAAATGCAGAAGAAACCAATGCTGTGTTCACTATAGAATCTTTAGCTGCAGGAAATATGAGTGAAGAAAATCTGTCTCTATGGATTAAAGAAAATGCACAGCTGCTTTTATAATCAATGAGGTTAATTAATAGAAATTGCCTAAGAGTATTGCCAGGCTTTGTATTAAGGAGTATCAAAGAAGAATAAATGGGGTGAACGACGGGGGTTGAACCCGCGACCGCAGGAGTCACAATCCTGAGCTCTACCAACTGAGCTACGCTCACCACAGAAAAGATATTAAATGGTTTGTAAAAAATCCAACAAGGCTAATATGGTGCGCCCGGCAGGACTCGAACCTGCTACCCTCGGCTTAGAAGGCCGATGCTCTATCCAGATGAGCTACGGGCGCAGAATATACTGCTAGTTCATAATTTTATATCAATTTTTTATTTAAAAAATAATCCATTGACTGGGATAATAATTATGACTTAGTAACTTTTTACAATGATAAATAAGCTACTAAAAAGTGGTCGGGGTAGAGAGATTCGAACTCCCGACATCTTGCTCCCAAAGCAAGCGCGCTACCAGACTGCGCTATACCCCGAATAATAATTAGATTTTCTTTGCTAGCTGCTTTACTTTACTTTAATTTTAATATTTCAAGAAAGCTGCAGAATCTCTACTCATTAGGTGGTGCGTATAATAATAACTTTACCGTTTCAATGCAAGTTTTTTTTCAAATTTTTATAATAGAAAATAATTGTACTCTATTTTTCTCAAATTTCCCTTTAATACCATTTTTTTATGTAAAATAGATCTGTTTTTTCACTTGCTTTATAAAATCTTAACACAGTACAGGGCAAACTTCATGAGTGCACAAATAATTGACGGTAAAGGCATTGCGAATGAGATTAAAGAACAGTTGAAACAACGCGTGGAGAAACGGGTTCAGGACGGTTTGCGAGTGCCCGGTCTGGTGGTTATTAAAGTAGGCAATGATCCTGCTTCTGAAGTCTATGTACGTAACAAACGTAATTTCTGTCAACAGGTTGGTATCAATTCTATTGCACATGATTTGCCTGAAGAAACTTCTCAGGAAGAACTTCTGTCACTGATTGATACACTCAATGCTGATAATACCATTGATGGTATTTTAGTGCAGCTACCTGTTCCAGAACATATTAATTCAGAAACCATTATTGAACGAATTCATCCTGATAAAGATGTAGATGGTTTTCACCCCTATAATATCGGCCGTTTAGCATTACGTGTTCCGGTACTGCGTCCCTGTACACCACGAGGTGTAATGACTCTTTTAGAAAGTACCGGTGAAACTATCAAAGGGAAAGATGTTTGTGTTGTCGGTGCTTCAAATATTGTAGGACGGCCTATGGGGCTGGAACTGTTACTGGCCGGATGCACTGTAACCACCTGTCATCGTTTTACCCGTAACCTTGAAGAGCATGTACGACGCGCTGATATTTTAATTGTTGCCGTCGGCAAACCGGGCCTGGTGAATAGTGAGTGGATAAAACAAGGGGCAATTGTTATTGATGTGGGTATTAATCGACTGGATGACGGTCGTCTGGTGGGAGATATTGACTTTGCAAGTGCCTGTGAAAGAGCCGGGTATATTACGCCGGTACCTGGCGGCGTAGGCCCGATGACGGTTGCAACATTACTGCAGAATACTGTTGACGCTGCTGATGAGCTGCATTGCTGATAAGAGCCCTCAGCCGATAAGAGCCATCAGCTAATAAGAGAGCCCTCAGCCAGTTTTGTTGCCGCTGTCAGTTTGCCAGTCGTACGCCGATGATCCATACCAGTGAAATCCCACTGATAAAAAAGCCGGCAATGCTTGCTCTGGAATACCATCGATATTTACTTGTGATACTTTGCTGACTTTCTACTGATATGATAAAAGGACGGTCTTTGTTTACCGGCTTTGAGAGTATATGAATTTCCGGCTGTACTAATCGTTCAGTGTGGCTGGCTTTAACTTCTTTCTGAGCGGCATCCATAACTCTCTGCCATTCTTTCATATCAATCTCGCCATCGCCATTCTCATCAAATTGTGCCCGTAGAAATTCAGGTTTTGTCTTCCATACGGACAGCAGATCTCTTACTTCATCTGAAGTATCCAGCTTTTCTCTACGTCCGCCTATAGTTTTAAAACGGCCTAAAACATATAAGGCATCCCCTATATCAATACGTTTTTCAGTATAACGATAACTCTTATCACGCATCAGCATCTTATCACGCATCAGCATCTTATCACGCATCAGCTTAGAAGGCATAAGATTTTTCAAAGCCAGTACAGCAGATGCGCTGTGAATATCAGTCACCGGGTATTCCCTGCTGCCATACCAGCTGTTGGAAAAAGAAGGTGTAATTACAGCACCTTCCGGATCAATAACACAAATACCGGTGCCGTCATTGAGTAAAAATAGATTA
>DAOVUE010000301.1 GCA_030632745.1 Pseudomonadota bacterium
AGGCAGTTCATCGGGTACAGCAAAATGCATTATTGCAGCTGGAATCAGATAGTTGACTGCAGAAGGCACAAATAAATAAAAGAAAGTCCAAAAGTCCACCATACCTTTTTGCCACACCATTAAGGTCGTAATATCTCCAAAGGGACTAAAAGCACCTCCCGCATTGGCAGCAACAACAATATTTATACAGGCAAGAGTAACAAAGCGAGTATTCTGACCTCCTACGGCCATCACTACCGCACACATAATAAGAGAAGTAGTTAAGTTATCAGCAACAGGCGAAATAAAAAAGGCTAAAATTCCGGTCAGCCAGAAAATTTGTCGAAAAGAAAATTTTTTGCGGATTAAAAAAGCACGTAGAGTATCAAACACCCGTCGTTCTTCCATACCATTGATATAAGTCATGGCCACTAATAGAAACAGCATCAGTTCTGCATATTCTAAAAAGTTATGGCGTACGGCTGCTTCTGCCAGCTCTGACAGGCCATTATTCATATAAACCCAGCCGATCATGGCCCAGATAATACCTGCAGCAAGAATAACCGGTTTAGATTTACGCAGGTTGGTAAATTCTTCTGCCATAACAAATAAATAAGCAACAAGAAAAAAAATAATAGACAAATAACCTATGCTGCTGGTGGTCAGATCAAGAGGCCTGTGTATTTCAGTCATTTGATTTTCTGCGGCCGCCTCCATGGAAAAAGCAATGCCGGGTAAAAAGAAAAAAGTGCCTAATAAGACTAATAAAAGACTTATTTTTAAAACAAACCTATAATTGAATCTAAACATAATATATATTACCCTGTCAGGTAGAATTATTGCTTCTTACTCTACCTTAATCCTATGTTATTGGAAGTTTATTATTATCGACCCCTATATTAATCTAAATAAGAATTTTCACAATACATGATTTATATTATTGGCATTTTTTTACTGGTCATCATTTTTTTTGCCCCCCAGTGGTGGGTTACTTATATCATGCAGCGCTATAGTAAAACCATCAATTCCCTGCCCGGTACAGGCGGAGAACTTGCACAGCATTTAATTGATGAATATCAGTTACCCGTAACACTTGAAACAACCGAACAAGGTGATCACTACGATCCTCAAAATAAAACAGTTTGCTTAAGTTCTGCTAATTTTAACGGAAAGTCGCTCACAGCTATTGCTATTGCAGCCCATGAAGTCGGTCATGCGGTACAGGATTTTCGTCAGGAGGATTTACTCTTGCTCAGAAGTAAAATGGTTCAACATTCGCAGCGCTTTGCGAAACTGGGAGCCGGTATTATTTTTATTGCTCCCTTGCTGAGTCTGTTAACACATTCTCCACATCTGAGCATTTTTATTGCCCTGATAGGCTTTTTAAGTATGGCTTCTTCTGTGGTCGTTCAGTTTATTAATTTACCCGTTGAATTTGATGCCAGTTTTAATAAAGCCCTGCCCCTGTTAAAAGCAGGAAACTATGTTACAAAATATGATTTAATCGCAGTAAGACAGGTTTTACTGGCAGCGGCACTGACCTACGTGGCTGCTGCTTTAGCAGGACTACTCAATGTCTGGCGTTGGATCGCATTATTAAAACGATAACCATCACCTTAATATAATCTTTTAAATGCATAATTTAGTGATCCATATCAATGTCTTTAAATTGGAATTGGTGTATATGTAGCATAAACGGATTTATTTTTCCAAACAAGATAACTCAGTAAAGTCTTTACGCTATGTTATTTGAAAATGGCATACTGGTTTTACAAACGTATAAGGTTGCCATTGACGCCATTGTTAAATTGCTGATTAAACAATAAGGAGAATACGACATTTTACATCATACTTTCTGATATTTTTAATTCCAGAAAATGTTCAGATAAAGCATCATGGTCGTCAGATATTTTTAAACAGGCAGCTTATATTAAGTAATATCCTGCTTTGGAGAATACAATCCAGAGGAGATATTATTATGAAAAAAATACTACTAATGACATACCGTCTTATGGCATTAACACTATTGTTATTTATATATAACGTTAATGTTTTTGCTTTACAGAGCAAAGAAGTCTTCGATGTTTCAATAATCGATGCAATACCCATCGCTTCGGCAGTTCCTTCATTCGCAGAACTTTTAGAACCTTTGCCAGGTTTTTACCTGCTGACATGTAATAAGACATTTCCAGAACCGGAATTGTTTTTCACTGGAAAAACTGAAGTAACAGTGAGAGGTGTAGAATATATCCGATATTTTCTGAGCATCAATAATAAGGAAGATTATCCGGATTATTTGTTTGTTGCATCGCCAGACCTGCCGCCATGCGGATTTAATAACAGTGCCTCTCGAACCTGGGTATCGTTTTATGATGAAGTTGATGATTATTTATATGGCTTTTGTGCCCTCTCTTCAGCAGATAATTTCGATGGACTTTGGTTTGCACATAAAAAAACCGATCCCCCGCCCACTCAGGTGAGCGTTGTCCTTAAAGATCGCCTATGCAATAAAGAGTATAAATCAGCTTTGATTGCTCTGGAAGAAATTACAATTGCTTCAGATGCACCGGTTATGGCCGGCATTGGCCTCGTACCCAGAACCTTTATCAATCAAGCTAACGGACTGGCTACCACAGGTTCAGAACATCCTATCGATGTACTGGATGCTCCTTTTGGTAAAAGTCTGAGATTTATGGGTAATATCGATCGTCTGAGAAGTCTGGGGGTTACCCAATATATTATGGGCTATTGTGATATGGGGCAGCATGATTGTGATGCTTTATTTAGTGGTGGTTTTATTCTGGACGATTGGAAGTTTATTGAGGATGTCAAGAGCAATTATTTCTGGAATACATCCACCAGTAAATACGTATTGCACAGGGAGTCGCCTACTGAAATATTCAACAGTGGACCCTATATTTTAAAAGCATACTCAGTTCCTTCATCTGCCATTGCCTGGTATTTTGAAAATCTTCTGTTTGACTGGGTCACTCAGGGTTCTGTCAAGGTTCCATCCGGTTTGTATAAAGTCCATCTGTTTGGCTTTAAGGAGCAAAATCTAAGCCCGATCCTTATTAATATCTCACCAGATGAGAGTACTATGGTGGTAAGAATTGATAATACCCCTCCGGTAATGAGCATTAATTCAATCAGTTATAATGGTGCTCCGGTCAATTCGTGCAGTATAGTCACCCTGGCAAACGCTTCTGATTCAATTGAGTTCAATATCACCGCTACTGATCCTGACGGCTATCTTTTCAATTATGCTTTAAAGGGTGAGTATGGTGACAATGAACACCTACCCTGCGTTGATGAAGATTATGCAGCTTATCTGGCTAATGGTCATTCCGGTCCCAGTTGGTCTGGTGCGTCTCCCAGTGCCACTTATAGTTGCGGTCCTTTCCCGAAAACATGTGCCTACTCGTACCATATTTCCGGATGGGATAGAGCTATTAATGGCTATCATAGAATTCACTATGTGGAT
>DAOVUE010000347.1 GCA_030632745.1 Pseudomonadota bacterium
CATTGGGCAGGGGAAGTTTACCCTTATCAACTTTAATACCGGGAACAATACCTTGTTGTACACATAATTCAGGTAGTTTGATGCCCTCATCCGAGTTCTGTTCGAGGGTTTCCTCAAACAGGATAACTCCACTGATAAATTCACCCAGATCGGGAGTCGACAGTATTAAACTTCGATATGCCCGACGGTTTTCCTCTGTCGATTCAACATCAATTGCTTTAAAACGTTTGGCGATAGTCGGGCTACTTTCATCTATGGCAAGAATGCCCTTGCCTTTTTGTACCATTGCAGTGACAGTTGTTTGCAGTTCATCTTGCGTACTCATAATTCCCCCTTCCGAAGTGGCTGAAATTTAGAAAAATAATTAATAAACCGGCCATACCCAAACTACCTGGAAATCCTGCATTTTCAGGTGGCTTGGTTGTAAGTTCTTAAAAGCTTTGCTGCCTAATTTATAATGTAGTATAAGCTAATTATGCTACCTATAATAGGGAATTTACTTATGCTTAAAAGCATCTTATTATTGAGATGATCAGATAAAGCCCATCCCTCTATCGTAAATATCATAGAGGCGGCGGAAAGCCACAGGTCTCAGATTGAGACAGCCGGGTTGTCTGTATTTACTCAAATTTAATCACACTGGATTAGGAGTTAATCATGAGTAAAAAGCTGGCTTTTGAAGAGAAACTTGACGTAAGGGAGCTGGATTGTCCTATGCCTATTATGCAGGCCAGGGCTATGCTCGCACGCATGGCTTCGGGTGATCATCTGAACATAGTCGCAAATAACAGGGAATTCATCCGAGAAATCCATACCTTGTCAACACAGATGGGGCATATTGTTCTGCAAGAAGATACTGAAGGTGAGACACTCTCTTTTGTCATTCAGAAAAAATAACTGCAAGCGGTTAGGGACTTTAATACCCTCAAGAGGCACCGAGGTAAGGTAAATGCCAAATCCCCTATGTCAATCGACTCCTGTTCACCCTAAAAAGATCGGCTCCATCTTTCATTAGGGTGAATCCAAGGAATGTATCAGGTCATAACCGAAAAATTTATGTTTTGAAAGAAATTCCGGCTATAGACCAAACCACCTGGAAATCCAACATTTCCGGATGGTTTGGGTTTGTTGTTTAGCCTAATAAAACTCGCGGGGATAACTCAGGCTTGGCAATAAGATTCTGTTTTTTGAATGAATACGAATACTTTTCCCTTTCCTGTATAAGTTTTTCACCCTTTTTTTGCTGTTTAGAAATAACTTTAAGCATTAAACTTATATTTTTACGCTTTATCTCATCCTTTTCATTTTCCAGCTGAACTTCAAGTTTTAGTGTTTTATCTTTCAGCTTGCTCAATATTTTTCTCATATTGTCATTAAATTTTTTATTAGGATTTTTTTCTTTAAAAAATTCTTTTATATGATCTAGTTTGTTTTCAAATGTCATTAGAGTTAGCCTTTTTTAGTTGAATACTGCTTTACTTATAAAATGCGGTTTTAGAATTCTATTAAACAAGAATAAATTTATAATACACGATGTTTGTTACAGAATTATTACAAATCATGTAATATTTTTAGATTAATAAGGCTAATATTCCTGATGATTTCAATCGGGAGAGACAGTTATAAGTGGTAAGTGCTAAGTGTTAAGCAAAATCAAGAGATAAGAGCAATCATTTAAATCACTGGTTATACTGTACCGTTACCCCCTGATTATTCTTTTGATTTTTCTTAAAACTTACCACTTACTACTTCACACTTACCACTTAAAACTCTGTCTCTTCTGGTACGTCCCCGGGTAGTTCAAAGGGTGTTATATTTGTCAGTGGCCCCATATAGATAGTGCCGCCGCCTTGTTGACCAATACCGGCTGTTTGGTAGATGTAATCGAATAGTGCATCGGCTTCATCTTCAGCGACTGCAACCTTTACCATCCTGACCAGAGTAGGCTCCGGTAACTGGTCATGCTGGCTTTGAGCGCTTTGCAAAGCAGCAATACCCCGGCAGGCTACACTATAAGTTCTGATAAGCTGTTTTTCTTGCCGCAGTCCCTGCATCAGTACCTTGTCTGTCCCGTCATCAGGTAATAAACAGGTAATGAGTTTGGCCGCTTTTTGGATAATAGGCTGATAGCTGCCCGTAGTCATGATCCTTCCTCAAGCTTGTGCAACATGTCCTGCGGAACGTAAGTGGCGATTCTGTCCAGAGGAGTGATGTACAGATAACCATTGCCAGGGGCATCGAGGTTTCCAGCCTGGCAGATACTATTGCACACCGTATCCTGCTGCTCTGATGATACGACAATACTGACCACTTCTTTTTCTGCTTCTACAGCAATACCGAGCAAACCAAGGCGTTCACGAGCACCATAGCCTCTGGCATGGAAACTGACGGCACCAGTGATTGCACCGACGTCTCGTGCGGCCTTCAATATGACATCGCTCATACCACTCTTGACAACACAGGTAATCAGGGCGACATCAGTCAAATAGGTAATATTACCTTTACTCATAATAGGGCTTGCGCCTCCTGTTCTGAAGATAATGCAGCAGCCTCGACAGCCGCTTCAGCTTGTAAGCTAACTTTATAACGCGCCCATAGACCAGTGATCATCACTGAAATAATAGGGCCGATAGAAGCCATACAGAGAATCCCGAAGCCTTCCACAGCATTCATTGCCGAACCGACACCGAGTCCCATGGCCAGTACCAGAGGAACCGTGATGGGCCCGGTGGTTACACCGGCACTGTCCCAGGCCACATTAACAAATTCTTCGCTGGAAAAAATGGTCAATATAATGGCCAGCAAATAACCGGGGACAATCATCCATACCAGCGGCAGTTGAAAAATCAACTTTGCAAGACCGGCTGCAATACCAAATGCAACGCCCAGAGAGACAGCAAGAAGCAGAGTCTTTTTCTTAAAAACACCATTGGTCAATGTCTCAGTCGTTTCACCCAGTGCGTTGAGTGCCGGCTCCGCCAAAGTGGCACCAAAACCCAGGACCCACGCAAACAACAGCGC
>DAOVUE010000288.1 GCA_030632745.1 Pseudomonadota bacterium
GAAGTCGCCGCAATGACGGGAGATGGTGTCAATGATGCACCCGCATTGCGACGTGCCGATATTGGTGTGGCTATGGGAATTACTGGAACTGAAGTGTCTAAAGAAGCAGCCGACATGGTACTGACTGATGACAACTTTGCCACCATTACCTCTGCAGTTGAAGAAGGACGTGGTGTTTTTGATAATTTGATTAAATTTCTAACCTGGATCCTGCCCACTAATGCAGGTCAGGGATTGGTTATTATCTCTGCTGTGATCTTATCTCAGCCACTGCCGGTATTACCCGTGCAGGCTTTATGGATTAATATGACCACTGCGGTGCTGCTGGGGCTTGCCCTTGCCTTTGAACCCCGTGAGCCGGGTATTATGAAGCGCCAGCCTCGTAAACCAGATACTTCATTGCTCAATGGTGAAATGATCTTTCGTGTCCTGCTGGTTGGATTGATGTTATTAGTGGGCAGCTTCGGTTTGTTTGAACTGGCCTTAGCTAATGGCGATAGTGAAGCACAGGCTCGTACTATTGCAGTGAATGTTTTTGCAGTAGGTCAGTCCTTTTATTTGCTTAACTGTCGTTCATTAAGGTTTTCCATTTTTCGCCTGGGATTATTCAGTAATATGTGGATTTGGGGTGGTATTGCCGCAATGGCAACCGCACAACTTCTGTTCACCTACCTGCCCCTGATGAACCAGATGTTCCATACCGCTCCTATTGATCTGGTGGACTGGTTACAAATTCTGGCTGTAGGCCTGGTAATTTATGTCGTCATTGGTGCTGAAAAGGCATTCAGGAGAAAGCAGGAAAATAAGCTGAACACGGATTAAAAACCATTTCAACGATTAAGCTGGAGTGTATAGTTGTTTTATATACTCCAGCTTTAATAAACCGACAGTATAAACCTAGAGTATAAACTGACAAAAAAGGCAGTTATGTACTCTTTTTTATTACAATACTAATAATCTTTTGAAGTAAGTTGCTCAAAATATTTAAGGCACAACATGAAAAATTTTAAAAATATACTTTTTATTGTCGATGCAGAAATGCAATGTCGTCCGGCATTTGAAAGAGCTATGTTACTGGCAGAAAATAATCAGGCTAATTTAACGGTTGCCGCCATAGTTGATGATCTGCCGGACAATTATCATCAGACAATACATGGTATCTCTCAGGCTGAAATAAATGATCCGATAAGGGATGAGCGTCTGAAGCAGATTGAAAATCTGGTCGCATCGATACAGAACAACAAAAAAGTTAAGGTGATAACTAAATTATTAGTAGGCAAGCCTTTTTTTGCAATTATTCATGAAGTTCTGACTCAAAATATGGAATTAGTGATAAAAACAGTAGATGTATATAAAGAAACATTTATGTCTCGTCTTTTTGGCAGCTCAGATATGAGTTTATTGCGTAAATGTCCGTGCCCTGTGTGGCTATTAAAAACATCTGTCCACGAACGTTATAAAAAGATACTGGTCGCAGTCGATTTTGATCCGACATTGACAAAGCCGGAAGATAACAAACTTAACCTGCAGATTATGAATATGTCGCTCTCTCTTGCCTTGTCAGAATTCAGTGAGCTGCATATTGTTCATGTCTGGTCAGCTTATGGTGAAAGCAGTCTGAGAACTGGATTTGCAAAGCATCCGGAAGCAGAGGTTAATGCCTATGTGGATGAAATACGTGTGAAGCATGAAACTTATTTACAGAAACTGATCTCAGGGGTTATCGACAAAGCCGGTAAAGAAGTTGCTGATTACATAAAGCCTCGAATTCATCTGCTTAAAGGTAACGCCAGAGATATGATCCCGGAATTGGCCAAAAAAGAGCAGGTTGATCTGATTGTGATGGGTACGGTGGCACGCACAGGAGTACCGGGATTGTTCATGGGCAATACCTCTGAAACCATACTAAACCAGATTGACTGCTCCATACTGGCCGTTAAACCTGAAGGCTTTATTTCACCCGTTGTATAAGAGAAGCTTATTAAGCTGATTGGCAATAGATACAGCCTGGTAAAAAAAGCAGTAATAAAAAGCAGGAAAAGAACAGTGGTAATATGAAAGTTTCCGAAGATACTCATACTACCGGCCCTGGAAAAAAGAAAAGAGAACGTGCAGGTTTGCAAATAGATTGTTTAGAATGTAATAGCTAGTCTGGAAATCCGGGTATTTTTTCCTGTTTAAGCCAGCGTACGTGATATCGGGCAGCAGTTGATCTTGCTCCTTCTAAACTAACTGTACCATCTATTCTTTTTCCCTTTTTTTTGATTTTTGCTGATATCAGGGTTGAAAAGTGATGATGTTTTTCACCATACATGGCGATTTTTTTACCGTGTTGAGTGACATCTATTCTCATTGTTACTTTTTTTCCTTTAATAGTATAATTACCTGTACTATATATAGCAGAACCCCCTCCTAAATAACGACCCTTTTCCAAAAAAACAGTTGAAATCCGATCCCAGCCAAAAGCACCAGCCACTTCAAAAACCCAAATACCATCTATAGACATCATTTTATTCTCCTGAGTGTTATTTCATTCGCTTAGAATCAAATAATTACTACTATTTAAGTGTATTTTTTTACTGACTTTACGCCAAAAAGAAATGATTAAAAATTATAACCCAATAGTGATAAGTTTAGTAGCATTATGCTTTAGATTCAGTGCTGCTTTGGGTTTGTTCTTCTAATAAAAACCTGCCTCACCTTCCGGACGTGTTTTAAAACGCCGATGTGCCCATAAATACTGCTCCGGTGCTTTCTTTATGGCTGTTTCAAAAATTTGATTAATTACAGCAGCATCTTTTATACGATCACCAGTTGGATAGTTTTTTATGGCAGGTAATAGTTCAATAATATAGCCGGCTGCATTTTTTTTCGATAAGTAAAAAAAGGAATAACCACGGTTTTACCGAGTTTAGAAAAATTACTGGTTGCGGTGATCGTGGCGGCCTGGATATTAAAAAACGGGGCAAAAACACTGTGCTTTCGACCATAATCCTGATCGGCGGCATACCCATACCGGTTTTTTATCACGCAGTGCTTTTATGGTTGAACGTACTTCTTTTCGTTCAATCATTTTATCACATTGTCCTTCACGGCTCTTTTTCTGAATCCATTCAAACAGCTTATTCTTATGTTGACGGTACATAAAAGTGATTGGAATCCGACTGGAAAGTATTCGTCCTCCGATTTCCAGTGCCGTAAAATGAGCACTGAGCAATAATACTCCCTGTGAATTATCCAGAGCATCCTGCAAATGTTCGATGCCGGTAATAACGGCACGTTTTTGAATGTGTTTGTCTTTACCCCACCAGGTCAGGGGATTTTCGACAAGGGTATAACCCGTATGAATAAAATTTTCCCTGACCAGGTGGTGTTTTTCTTTTTCACTCATATCAGGAAAACAGTAGTCAATATTTGTTTTGACAATATGACGACGGTATTTGACTGTATAATAAAGCAGCAGACCTAATTGTTTTCCTAATGACATAATCAGCGGATAGGGTAAAAATATGAGCAGTCTTAAGAAGCCTAATCCTATCCATAAAAGCCAGTATTTAGGATGAAAAAATTCTATTTTCAAAAATTATCCTATTGAGGTACTTGCAAAA
>DAOVUE010000166.1 GCA_030632745.1 Pseudomonadota bacterium
ATACCGGCTTAAAACCTTATTTTTACGGCTCTCGCTGTGCAGATGAAACACGCTCAAAACCACACCCTCAGATGCTGGAAGAACTACTGGATGAATTTGGTCTAACGGCTGCTGAAGCGATTATGATTGGTGATACAGAATATGATATGCTTATGGCTGCTTCCGTAGGTATGAGTACCCTGGCAGTAAGCTATGGCGTTCATGAACGGGATGATTTATTAAAACATAAGCCCCTGGCCTGTCTGGACAGTATTTCAGAACTGTCGCAGTGGCTGATACAATGTAATCCCCCTAAACTTATATAATGTACAAATGGAACCCTAATGGATAAAGAAGAAGTAAAATTAAATAAAGATTTTGATAAATTGAAGCAAGCTAATGGCTGGGATAAAAAATTAATTGAAGATCTGGCTCTTTCCTCATTAAAAGAAAAACGTGCCAGCCGACGTTGGGGAATTTTCTTTAAATTCGTTTTCTGGGGTTACTTGATTACTCTTATTGCATTATTTTATTTACCGGTAAAACCGGGTGCAATTCTGGATAAAAGCAGCTCTGAACATACTGCCTTGATTAATATTAAAGGTATTATTTCATCGGAATCTGAAGCCAGTGCAGATCTAGTTATTACAGCATTGAGAGAAGCTTTTGAAGATAAAAAAACCAGGGGGGTCATTCTGCGTATGAATACCCCGGGCGGCAGTCCCGTTCAGT
This sequence comes from Pseudomonadota bacterium, assembly GCA_030632745.1. Lineage (GTDB taxonomy): Bacteria > Pseudomonadota > Gammaproteobacteria > GRL18 > GRL18 > GRL18. The sequence continues at coordinate 712 of DAOVUE010000166.1, forward strand.
CCGGTTATATTAATGATGAAATTGTTCGCTTAAAAGAACTATATCCTGATACTAAGGTCTATGCTGTGATTATGGATGTTTGTGCTTCCGGTGGATATTATATTGCTGCCGCTGCAGATGAAATATACGCCGATAAAGCCAGTATGGTGGGCTCCATTGGTGTCTTAATGAATGGCTTTGGTTTTGAAAATGCCATTGATAAAATCGGTGTAACACGCCGTTTGTATACCGCTGGCGAGCACAAAAGTTTCCTTGACCCGTTTTCTCCACCTCAGGAAGCTGATGTTGCACATACCAAAACTATGCTGGTCAATGTGCACAAGCAATTTATTGATGTAGTGAAAAAAGGCCGCGGAGACAAGCTCAAAGATGATCCCTTATTATTCAGCGGCTATATCTGGACCGGTGAGCAATCCTTAGCATTAGGACTGGTGGATAAATTAGGCAGCAGCAGTTACGTAGCCAGGGAAGTGATTGGAGCAGAAACAATAAAAGACTTTACTGTGTCAGAAACTTTTATTGACCGCTTTGCTAAAAAAATGGGTGCCTCAATGGCTGCCCAACTGGCTGAGATTAGTGGTTTTAGCTTAACACCGCAATTGCGTTAATTATCAGACGTTCGGGAATGGTGTTGGTAATACGTTCTCTGGAGTGCGGACTTATATTTCAGGGGGCTTTATAAGGCATGGATGCCGCAATTGAGCGGGCCATGGATGGCCTTGAAGCGTCCCCCTGAACATCAACTGACAGACCGAAGTGCGTTGTTTATCGAGTCATTCCCGAACGCCGCCCCCTTATGTCCAGTCACTGCTGCGGATACGATTGATTGCGGCGCTGAGTTCGTATAAGCGCGGCAAGGCCAGATCGCCAACGGTATAGGGACTGAAGATATCAAGACCTTTTTCATCAGCTTCCTGCAGCAGCTGTCTGAGTTGCTCGCTGAGGCTGCCGGAAGTGTGGGCATAATGGCAGGCATAATAGTATATCATCAGGCCTATGGCACGGGTTTGGCCAATGTCGATGAGCTGCTCGACTAAGGACAGATCAATTTTATATTTGCCATAAAGAATCTGCTTGCTTTCTCTGATAGTAATTCTGATAGGAAATTGATCACGCGAGGCATCCAGAGTCTTTTTTCCCGGCTTACGGCTGCTGATGCGTTCAAATGGCGGTAATTTTGCCAATTTTCCGGCTTCCAGCTCCTTATGAGCCAGTTTTTTTGCCTGTGCAGTGACATCTCTGACACTGTATTCATCCATCATGATGACCGTATCTGCAACATCAAAATAATCCCCCGATCCTCCCATAACAATAATAGCAGATACGCCGTACTGCTGATACAATTCTCTGACCCGATAAAGCAGGGGAGTAATGGGTTCTTTGTCTGGTGCTACCAGAGCCTGCATGCGTTTATCACGGATCATGAAGTTATTAGCTGAAGTGTCTTCATCAATTAATAATAGTTCGCTGCCACATTGCAGTGCTTCAATAATATTTGCAGCCTGAGAGGTACTGCCGCTGGCATTTTCTGTACTGAACTGGTGCGTATCCTGTGCAAAGGGCAAGTGATCAATAAAAGGGCTGATATTCACTTTTGAAATAACCCGTCCATCTTCAGAACGAATTTTAACCGCTGTCTCATTGCTGACGACTTTTTCTCTGCCATCACCGGGGATATGATTATAGGGGCCGTGTTCCAGAGCATATAATAATGTAGACTTGCCATGAAATCCACCACCGACAATAAGGCTAATACCCTGTGGAATGCCCATACCTGTTATGTTACCCGCATTGGGTAGTGAAATGACCCGTTCAAGTGAAGCAGGGGAGTGGAAACTGATAATATTGCCCTGCATCGGCTTATCACAAATACCGCTTTGTCGGGGTAATTGTGAACCATTGGCAATAAAAGCGACTAAATTATTTTCTTTGAGCTTATGGCGTAATGCATCCTGATCTTCAGCACTATGGACATATTCAATGAGTTCCTGTGCAGATAAGTTTTTATAGTATAGGGATTGTTCAATGATTTCTGGTAATTCATTAAAAAACATCTGTTGTGCGTCAAGCCCCGCCACATGTCTATTATCTGCCGGCAGTCCCATAACCAGACGAGCTTCAATATAGTCTGCTTTAATGAGTACAGCATTGCGTAATAATGTTTTTTGTCCGTTGGTTTCGATGCCAATAACACCGCCTCCACCGCTACCGCGCTGTCCTTTGATGATATGCTGAATATTTTTTTTTATCATACGCCCCAGATAATCTTCCAGGGCGATGCGTCGAACCGGATTGTTTTTCTCTCCTGTCCAGCTGGATAAAGGGAAGTCAGCTTTAGAGTGAGGTATTTTGATGCTGATTCTGGAGGGAAGGGCAAAGGGATCACCCTGAACATGATTAATTTTTAGTGAAAAAGCAGGGAACTGAAAACTATTCTCAATTGTTTTATAGGTCTTATAAGCCTTGCCGTCAATCTGCTGCAGAATACTTTTTAAAATGTCCATTGTTTTATTATACCTGACAGATTTAATATGAATAGAGATACTGTGTTCCTTCCATGTTACTGGACATGGTTATGTGTATCTCTGTTTGTACATTGATAGTAATTTGCAGAAGTTTGTATTATTGTGCTTAATCCTGTTGTTTTAATATATACTCACCAGGTTCTATATTCTTTAAATCCCACGGCCCGATACGAAAACGAATTAATCGAAGTGTAGGAAATCCAACGGCTGCGGTCATTCTTCTAATTTGACGATTTTTCCCTTCTTTAATGAATAATTCAATCCATGAGGTTGGAATTTCTTTTCTGACTCGAATAGGCGGAATACGTTCCCAAATTTCAGGTTCAGGAATAATTCTGGCTCGTGCCGGTTTAGTTATACCGTCTTTGAGCTTAACACCACGAACTAATTGATTGAGAGCATCAGCGCTTATATTGCCATCAACCTGTACCCAATAGCCTTTTTCCTGTTTATGATCAGGATGAGAAATTTTATGCTGCAGCTTACCATTGTCTGTTAATACCATTAAACCTTCGCTATCCCGATCTAATCGTCCAGCAGGATAGTATTTTGGCAACTGGATATATTCCGATAAGGTTTTTCGTGGTGTCGGTGAGTTTCTATCGGTAAACTGACTGAGCACATTATAAGGTTTATTGAAAAGTAAAATCATTTAGTTTATTTATCTTAGGATGGCAGGGTTTATAAGCGTTTATTTTAACATTATCATAAGTTACTGCGTAAAATAATTCATTGTTGTAATTACAGAACTCTTTATATGTAATACAATACGGTTTCTTTTCCACTTAGACGTTTTGCTAATGGTTTTTTTTAACCTAAATAACTCAGTCGGATCGTAGCGTGAATGACTAAGGTGCTGTAGGTTAAGGATTTTACTGACTATTTTGGATTTATTCGTAGTCACCTACGGGTGAATTCAAAATAGTTAGAAAATCCTTAAGATGCAGTGGCTTAGGCATTCAAAGTAGATTTGACTGAGTTATTTAGGTTTAATATCAATTGATGTGAATAGTAATGAAAAAAACAATGTATGAAAAAATCTGGGACGCACATTTAGTGCATGAAGCCGCAGGTCAGGCTCCATTATTATATATCGACCGGCATTTAATGCATGAGGTTACCAGCCCCCAGGCCTTTGAAGCTATGCTGCAGTCGGGACGAAAAGTTCGCAATAAACACAGTATTCTGGCCACCATGGATCATTGTGTACCGACTAAGAATCGTAATCTGCCGATTGCCGATCCCATTGCAAAGAAACAGATTGAAACCATGGCGAGCAACTGCTCCACTAATGATCTGAACCTCTATGATATGGAAAATCCCAATAATGGTGTTATCCATATTGTAGTGCCGGAGCATGGTTTTGTGCATCCCGGTATGACCGTGGTTTGTGGTGACAGCCATACAGCGACTCATGGGGCATTTGGTGCCCTGGCCTTTGGCATTGGGACCTCTGAAGTAGAACATGTCATGGTGACTCAGACCCTGCCGCAGAAAAAATCTAAAACCATGAAGATTGAAGTGACTGGTGAATTATCTCCATACTGCACGGCTAAAGATGTTGCCCTGGCAATTATAGGCAAAATTGGTACCGCTGGCGGAACCGGTTATGTGGCTGAATTTACCGGTTCTGTGATTAGAAATCTGACTATGGAAGGTCGCATGACATTGTGTAATATGGCGATTGAAGCAGGTGCCAGGGCCGGTATGATTGCTCCTGATGAAAAGACCTTTGCCTATATAAAAGGCAGGGAATTTGCCCCTGCAGGTGAAGATTGGGA
>DAOVUE010000024.1 GCA_030632745.1 Pseudomonadota bacterium
GGTAATAAAAGGCATCAATGCCGGACTTTCCCGTTCTGAAATTTCAACCATCCAGGTTGTTGGAACATCATTTTCAATGAAGCAGCTGATACGACTAATTAAGATATTCGCCCACTCATCTTTTTGCCTTCGAGCTAATAATAGAAAGTTTATTAATAGAGGTGTTTTAATAATAGAAAGAATTTCTCCAGCAATAATACCAGCCGGCTGCATGACAAAATCAAGGCCCGCTTTTTCAAAGACATTTTTATTACGGCTGAAGTTTTGTCTGGCAATAGTAAAAAGTGTTTTATTGGTCTGATCAGGCTCTTTTAATTGCTCTGCATTTTTTTCTATACCTTCTTCTTCCCGCATTTTCCCCCTACCTTCTTCCTCATCACAACTTTCAGCTAAGCAATCAATATTATATAATTTTTTAAGTTCAGCACTTCTCGTGTGAGATTCACTATAGCGCTTCATCTCATCCTGAGCAGTTATAATAATAGATAAATTATTCGCATCATTATCAGTGCCTGCAACAATCGCAACGGCATCAGTAATTTTAGCTTCACGTAATGTGATAGATTCTGTACCTCTCCCTTCAATCGTTCCTTCCGGTGCATTAGTTTTATCAGGCAGTGCTTCAATAATAATTACTTTTATACCCACATAATTCAAATGCCTTACTATTGCTTTTCCAAAACGACCATAACCACAGATCACCCAGGTTCCTCTGGGGGGAATAATAGGCTCATGTCTCACTTTATGGTAGGGATTAGTTAGCCATTCATAGACTAAATAGGCACTGGGAGAGCGAACAGATAAGGCCAGGCGTCTGGCATAAACTTCAAAGGGGTTAATAATATGACTGGTACCAAAAGAGGACATATTGGCTTCTGCTTCATTGGATTGGGCCTTACAAATCACCATCAGATCTTTATCATCCAACATACGCTTTTTGCTCAATAAGCGTGCCGTTATAGCAATTTTCAAATTCACTTCATCTTTATTGGTTAGTGCAATAACCCCCTTACAGCATTGATGAGTTAAACCCGCCGTTTCAAGAACATTAGGATATGAAGCATTAGCGGCTAAAGCAGGAATGTCAATATCAGGCTCATCTATTTGAAGGTTGTCAATTCGATCAGGATTGAGGTCAATAACAACCGATAGAATATGATTTTGAGACAGTTCATGAGCCAGAACCTTACCCGTATCACCGTAGCCGCAGATTAGATAAAACGGCTCTTTTATTCGTTTTACTTTCTTTTCAAAATCATTTTCTTTGAGTATTTTTTTAAAGGCCGGATTTTGCAGAGTACTTAAGACAGCACCCAGACTGTACAGCCAGACGGTAACAGAAATATAAATACTGAAAATTGTCCACATCCGCTGAGCATCGGTAAATTCATACGGTATTTCACCAAAGCCAATGGTTGAGCCCATAAAACTGACAAAATAGAATGCGTGGAAAAAACTCATGTTCCACACATTACCCTGATTATCTTCCCCGGGTATCAGTACAAAGCCTAAAATAACGATAGCATAGCTGGTGATCAGCAGTATAATAGGTAAACGGAGTCGCTGCAGTAATAAAAAAAGAACGGTATTCAATTACAACACCTCATATCTGGCTGAAGGCTCTTATCGACGCAGAACCACTGTCTCAATTACTAATAAAACGACTGAAGTAATATTAGCAATCAACGCACCACCCGAAATAGAAACTACAGTACTCATCACCTCCGGAGTAAGACCTGCCTCTGTAACATGTTCTGCAAAACCCCAGACCATAGCAGCAGCAATAAGATGTATATCAGCCACCATGCTGGTTGCCAACAGTACAGCACCTATCTGAGTACGCTCTCCCAGCTTAATGACTGTGGCAATAAGACTGATCACAATAGCAGCAAATAATTCATAAACATGGTGATGTGAAGGATTATCAATTTCACCTATAAAGAAACCAAAATTAAGAGTTAAAGCAAAAACAATAAAAAAAGCAAAATAAACTTTTTCAAAATTCATAAGAATTGCTCCAGAGATAGAGTATTAGGCAAAAAAAAAGCGATACTATAGTGTATCGCTTTTTTTTTCAGCATATAAAATAATTAACCCGCTTTAGCATCTTTTGTTTGTGTCTCATGCTCAGCTGCTTCTTTACGACCCATGGGATCAGCAAAGTTATCATTTAGAGTTTTAACAAAAGTATCCGCCTCATTTCTGACATGCTCAATCACTTTGTGTGCCCTTCTGCCCCAACCTATAGGATTTCTAAAGAAAATACTATGCATTGGACGGGTATTTTTTAAGAAAGCAGCTGAAATATTACCCGGACCATTGTCCGTAGCTAAAGTTTTAGCAATTTTTTGCGCCATTTTATTACGCACCCAAAAATGAATGCTGCCGAAAGCAAGTACAGATACGCCTATGGCAACACCCTGGGCAATGACATTGCTGCCAAGCTGTTCAACTAAAGCAGGTAAAATTCCAAAATAACTCGTCAGCCCATAAAAGACGGCTATTAACAAAATAAATAAAATGGCATCAGTTTTCAGCACTGAGCGATACCATCTGTCTAAAGCACTTTTTATCTGAGGTACTGCTGACTGCTCAATCTGATTGGCAATATGTTCTAATGTACCGATAATACGATATACCCGTTCAATTTTGACATCCTGCATACGATTTTGAATTTCATTCATATCCAGATCAAGTTTATCTTTATAGCGTTTACGTAAATGCTCATCTTCAATTTCAGGAGCGAAATGTTCATTATAAATACAATAAAAACGTCCTGTTGAAAGCCCCGTTGAGGCAACAGCACGCTGCCAGGCTGCAACAACCTGTTCTGCATTATCTTCTTTTGCAGTAGAGTCCATTTGATTTAGAATAAATAAAAATTTACCCGCATCATTACGTTGAATCGTTCTTTGTACCAGATGCTCTAATGTATCTTTCATGGCACCCGGTTCAGGATGTCTTGCATCAAAGAACACCAATACCAGATCAGCCAGGTCCATAATGTGATCAGTAATTTTTAAGGTCGCATTACGTTGTTCGTCTGCATCAAATCCTGGAGAGTCAATTAAAATTTTACCTTTAAGGGCATCGGCCTTACAAGTTTTTAATTGTATATAAGAGTCAATACGACTCCCTTCACCAGGGGAAACTTTTTCTATTTCTTCACTGATCTGATAAAAAGGTAAACGCGGATCAGCATCCAGAGCAACACCGGGCAATGTTCTTATTTGATCATCCCGGCTATAACTAATGACAGTAAATTTATCATCGACAGCCTGATTACCACTTAACTGAAGATCAACACCCAGATAACTATTGATAAAAGAAGATTTACCCGCAGAAAAAGTACCCAGAACTGAAATAAGCGGCCACCAGGAAATGGTAGTAGCAAATGATTGATCCTTATGCAGCAAACCGATGCGATAGGCAAGCTTGTCCAATTCTTTAAAAGTATCAACAGCATCAATCAAAATCGGATTCTCTGTTGCAAGGTTTTCCTGCAAACTATCTAATCTTAACTTAAGTATTTCACTTGGTTCTGAGAAAAACATGACCACTCCATTTTTTCTTTAATTTATAATAGGGATTTGTGTTATTTTATCGTATTGGTCGGGGATATGCCATTGGTCCGGGGGAGCCCTGGCCATTACGATTAGAACTCCAGGGCATCATATTATCAAACATACTGTCGGCTGGATTTGACATAGTTTTATTCATGCGCCATAGATCCCGCTGCATGCCGACAATAGCAATACTCATGGTACTCATATTACCCCCCATACCATCAACACGATTGCTGACATTTTGCGCTATTACGGTCATTTCAGTGGTGTTTTGTGACATAGTAGGCATGGCATCAGCAACAGTTCCAGCCATAACATGAGTACTTTTCTGCATGGATGTTATATTTTCAGAAATAATAGTCATATTTTTTTGCACAGACACAGACATTTGATTGACGGAGCGTGTCATCTGTCTCACATCATTACTGAGAGAATGTACGTCATGAGTTAAATTAAAAATCAAATAATAACCATAAGCAGCCAAAACAATAAAAGCAAATAATGCAGTATAGACTATTAACTGTAATCTTTGGCCTTTTATATCCGAGCCCTTTCTGCGTTCAGAAAGTGTTTCAGAATCAAAACCAGCCGCATCGCTACTATCTGTAGTTAATTTATGATATAACCTTTTTATCGGCATTTTCTTCTCTCCTAAACATTAACCACCCCTTAGTTCTTGTTTATTTGTTTTTGTTTCTTATCTGTTCTAAGGGACTTGGCATTTATTAAAGTCCCTAATATAAAACTATTATTTCCTAAAAAATTTATTCTGGAAAAACCATACTGGCAAATTTATTGACTTCTGCTGCAGCTTTGCCTTTTGGCTCCAGTTCAAAAACAGCCAGGCCTTCACTGAAGGACCGTCTATAAGTTGTTCTTTGATACAGGCGTGTACCAATTAAATCAATATGAGGCAGCATTTTTAAAGCATCTTCTGCTTCTCCGGTTTCTCTCACACCAATGTGCGTGTCAGCACGGTTAACAAAACCAAGCATTTGCGGCATTGTATCTTTACTGCGTATATCAATAACCATTTTTATAAAACGCTGAGTTGACCATATATCGGCCTGACTGGGAGGAACCGGTACAATAATACGATCAGTTAAAGAAATTGCTTTTTTCATTGTATCTATATCAGCAGTACCGATATCAATTAATACATGTTCAGCAGTTTCTGATTCTATATCATCAATACAATTACTCACAGAAATAATGGGTTGATATTCATCTTCGTCACGAATATCAACTACATCACTCAATGTTGCCTGTGGATCCAGGTCAAAGATTTTTACATTATGATCATTTAAAGCCAACCAGACAGCCAAATTAAAAGTAACAGTACTTTTTCCTGTACCACCTTTAAGATTACCGATTACAGTGATCATTTTTTAATTCCGTTAAACATTCAAATAACATAAGAGCCCTCAGCAAAACATGGAATATACCGCTGTCGCTGTGAGAACATTCTCTTTATATAAAAAGATTAGCAAATAAGACAGCTGCAGCTTTTTTTTCGCTCAAGGCTGCTCATGTTAGATAAGATCCACACCTGAAAAACAGGTATAACATTTTATAACATAAATGAAATGACTAAAAGCCACTCTTATAAACAATTAATAGGAGGTATTTGCAAAACACCTCAATAGAACACTAATTTAATCCTGTTCTAAGTCACCCTTTAATTGAATCCCACGACGAGATTTCTTTTTAACCGTCTTTTTTACCGAAGGTTTATCATCTGACAACTTCGCTGCTGCAGATGTTTTTTTCTTAGCAGCGGACTTCTTCCTGGCCGTTGACTTTTTCTTAACAGGTTCTTTTTTCTTAACAGGTTCTTTTTTCTTAACTGTTGTCTGCGTCTTAACCGTATCAACTGGAGAAACAATTTCTGCAGTTGAACTAGAAGTAGATTTCTCTATCTCAGCATCCTTCTCTTGAACAGCACTGGCCTCAGCAGAATCAATAGGATTCTTATTTTCTAAATTCGTTTTTTTCGAATTTTGATCTTCTGAGTTTATCGTCACATCATTAGTCTCTTTTTGTCTGTCAGCAACGGGTTCCTGTCTGGAGGGTGATGAGACAGGTACTGATTTAGACTGAGATGCAGATTGCGTTTGAGACTTAGCTTCAGACTTTGCTTTTTTGCGCTTGAAAAGTAAATTATATATTCCCTGCAGAGACCACCAGATTATCTGCACAGTGGTTACTAAAATATTGTAAATACTGAGTAACAACATACCAAAAAATGAACCACCTGAAGATTTCTTATTTTTTTTATCTTTTTTATCTCTTTTATTATCGAGTTCTTCAACACATAATTGATAATCAGGATGATCTTCACGCATATTCTGACAGAATGCTGTACGGCCACTATAACAGCCTAAAGGAATAACAATCAATGTCAAGATGGTAGAGACAAAAACACCAAACATCAGTGAAATAGCCATACCCTGGAAAATAGGATCAAATAAAATTGCAGTCGAGCCTACAACCAGAGCCAATGCTGTAATAATAATAGGTCGTGTTCTGGTGATACAGGCCATAATGATAGCTTCTTTAATTTCAACACCCAGGCTAATTTCCTGGCGTGAATAGTCCACCAGTAAAATAGAGTTTCGCACAATAATACCCGCCAGAGCAATAAAGCCAATCATTGAAGTTGCCGTAAATTCAGCCCCCATAAGGGCATGACCTGGAATAATACCCACTAAAGTTAAAGGAATAGGTGAAATAATAATTGCAGGCAGGGTAAAATTGCCAAATTCCCACACCACCAGCATATAAATCAGAATAATAGCCGCTCCAAAAGCAAGTCCCATATCACGGAAAGTTTCATAGGTAACAGTCCACTCTCCTGTCCATTCAAAGCCTGAGAACTTATGCATATCAGAAGAACTTGGAGGTTCCATTAAAGTCCCCGTGATGTGTTCCTTACGCGGTCCCTTATTTTCCTCTAATTTCAGCATATCCTCAATTTCGAAAATACCATAGATAGGGGAGGCAAACTCACCTATCACTTCACCTATAACATATTCCACAGCACGTAAATCTTTATGGTAGATAATGGGTTCCTTATAACTCTTAGAAAAAGAACCTAGTTCTGATAGCGGTACACTACCACCCTGAGAGTTTGGAACAGGCAGTTGACTTAAATAATTAAAGTTTGCTCTGATATCCAGAGGTAATTGCAAAATAATCATGGTAGGTTCTAATAATGAGCCATCTTTTATGTCACCTAAAATAAAACCTCCCATAGCCATCTCTAAAGTTTTATTGACAGCATCGACGGTAACACCCGCGCGTATTGCTTTTTCACGATTAACTTTAAAATTCCATATTTGGTAAGGCTTTTGTATATAAGTATCCACATCGGTAATCGATGGTGCTTTTTCAAATAACTCAGTTAATTTCATAGCCACTTCATGTCGTTCATGGGAGGTAGGACCATAGACTTCAGCAACCATAGTCTGCAATACGGGTGGTCCGGGGGGCATTTCCACCACTTGAAACTTAGGGGCATTATAGCGGGTATAGACACCCTGTTTCACCTTCTGTGCAATTAAATCCTGCAGTGTCTTTCTTACTTCTAAAGCAATTTTATGACTGCTTCTTTGCCGTTCTTTCTTATGCAGCAGCTGCACATTTAAATCGGCCTGCCAGGGCTCCTGACGCAGAAAATAATGACGTACCAGGCCGTTAAAATCAAACGGGGCAGCAGTTCCGATATAGGACTGAATGGCTATTACTTCAGGAATTCTCCTCACTTTTTCTGCCATCTGCCGAGTAAGGTTAGCCGTTATCGGCAGGGCTGTACCCGCAGGGAAATTAATGACCACATTGAAAACTTCCTTATTGTCCAGAGGCATCATTTTTACTTTAACCACCTTAAAATAAAACAGGCTGGTACAGATAAAAAACACTACAAATAATGAAATTAAAAAAACATTTCCTGCAAACTTACTATCAATTAAGGGATTCAGAATACTCCGATAAAGACCATCCAGACGCTTTACAGTTTTATGTTCTACCTCCTCCATTTTTTCCAGAGAATCCATTGCAGGTTTAAAGCGTATCGCAAGATAGGGTGTAAAAACAAAGGCGGCAAATAAGGAATACATCATTGCAACTGAACCTAAGGCCGGGATGGGTTCCATATAGGGCCCCATCATGCCTCGAACCATACCCATCGGCAGCAATGCGGCAATTACGGTAAAAGTCGCAAGAATGGTCGGGTTGCCGACCTCTCTAACCGCATCAATAGATGTGCTGTCGGATATTTCACCATCCATTGCCCAGCGCCGATACATATTTTCCACCACCACAATAGCATCATCAACCAGAATACCAATAGAGAAAATTAACGCAAACAAGCTCACCCTGTCAATGGTATAACCCATGATTAAAGCAAAGAAAGTGGTTACTAAAATAACATTAGGAATAACAATAAAACAAACCAGGGCAGCTCGCCAGTTTAAAAACCAGAAAATCAGAATCGTTACAGCAATAGTCACCAGTGCCAGCTTGAACATCAGCCCATTCACTTTATCCTGTGCTGATTTACCGTAATTCCGGGTAACGCTGACTTCTACATTTCCGGGAATCAGGCGACCTTTCATAGATTCAACACGTTCCAGTATCTCTTCCACAACTGCAACACCATTGGTACCACTTTTCTTAGCAATCGCCAGGGTTACTGCAGGCACACCATTAGCTGATTTTTCTTCTGAACTAGCCGCTCCGGTATAAAAATTTACAATTTTATGAGTTTCACTGGGACCATGGTATACATCAGCAACATCTCTGATATAAACAGGATTACCATTGTGCATAGCAACAACCAGGCGCTGTATGTCTTCTGCATTATGTAAAAAAGAACCGGTGTAAAGACTAAAACTGTTGGCTCCGGATTCGATATTTCCCACTGTTTTTTCACTATTAGCCGTCATAATCGTACCGGCAACCTGTTCCAGTGTTATATCATAACCTGCCAGGCGTTCCGGCTTAACCTCAATGCGCAGTTGTTCCTGACGACCGCTCACAAGATAACTTTTACTGGTTTCAGGAATTTCTTTCAACTCCTGCATAACATCCAGGGCAATGAGTTTTAATGCCGCATCATCCAGGCTATCTGACCATAAAGTCAAAGACACAATCGGGACGTCATCTACACCTTTAGGTTTGACTAAGGGTTGAGACACACCCGGCGGAACAAGATCCATATTGGATTCTAACTTATCGTACAGCTTAACTAATGAGGGTCCCATATCCTCACCTACCTCAAACTGTACTGTAATAACAGCATGATCGCGTACAGAAGCTGAGTAAACATGATCCACGCCTGGAATTTCACTCATGATTCTTTCCAGCGGTTCGGTCACTAACGAAGCAACCTGTTCTGGAGAAGCTCCTGAATACTTAACAAAAATATCAGCCATAGGCACTGATATTTGCGGGTCCTCCTGCCTTGGCGTCATCATAAAACCTGCAATACCAATAGCATAAGTTGCAATGATTAACAACAGGGTTAAAGGTGAATGCATAAAGGTTTGAGTTAAATTTCCAGCTAAACCCAGATCTTGTTTTTTGTTCGAATTATCCATATAACTAAAATCACTCGTGCTTGTCTATGTGTTACTTTATTTTTAGAATTATCTCCATATAATAGTAGATAATTCAAAAACATAAGGTTTAAGTAAAGTTTATAAATTGTAATTTACTTAGTCTATTTATCCTATCCTATGAAACTAAGATTATTTAATA
>DAOVUE010000050.1 GCA_030632745.1 Pseudomonadota bacterium
AGAATGCTTATTGTAATACCCGCCTGCATTACCTGTCTGGTAACCCCAAACCAGTCTGGGACACCCGAGGCATGCAAACGCAGTAGCTTCAGACTTCTTAATACGGGATAGGCTGATTGAGAAGCCCAATGAATTTCAGTAATGGTCATTTGGCGTTCCTTAAATAATGACTACAAAAGTGGCCATAATAATCAGTATTAAATAGCGTGGCTGGCTGAGTAATGCTTCAACCTGGAGCAGATAATGGCCAATGATATTCAATAATTTAAGTAATCCTTCGCCGCCACTTTTAAGCACCAGATGCTCTTCAAACCAGAACAGCATATCGGCCAGTTTCTCCATTAATTTTCCGGCCATACCATGCGCACGACTCACTTGTTGTTTGTGATGGGCACTGCTTAGTGAATTTGATTTTTGTTGTTCCCAGTCAGCGATAGAAGTAATGGCAGTGGTTTGTTCCGGCAGACCCACAATACGATTAATGACTTTTTCATCAAAACGTTCAGTATCATGAGCAATACGTTTAATCGGCCGCACCAGAATCCAGTCTGCAATAGGATCAAGCCAGAAACGCTGCAGACTGGCAGTATACAGCCAGCTTTGTTTATTGAGCAATGCTTTGACCGGGCGTGTATTGCGGTCCATAAGGTGCATTATGGCGGGTGCATGCAGGAATTGATAGGCTCTCCAGATGGCATGTAATACCAGATGCCAGCTGGCTAATTCGAACCAGCCCATACCGCAGCTGAAAAACATTAAACCGACCTGTGCTGTAGTAGAAAAAATCAGATTGCTTTTAACATCGGTTTGCACCAGATTACTGAAAAATCCGTATAAAGCGGTGAGCAAACCGATAAACGCCATGATATTCATAATAACGGGTGATTGTTCTAAAACGGGCTGCAGACGAATCATCAGATAAACGCCGGCATGCACCATTAACGAACCATAGAATATAGCACTGGAAGGTGTCGGGCCTTCCAGTGCTCTGGAAATCCACGGTGCAAAGGGTATCTGAGCTGATTTTGCAATAGCCGCCAGCAGGAAAGCCGCTGCCAGGATATTACTGCCCAGCGGCGTTAATGAATCTTTAGTCTGCATAATTTCTGACCATTCCAGTGTATTGAGTAAATGAAAGGACAGGAAAATAGCAATAATGAAACCGGCATCACCAATGCGATTGGTAATAAAAACACGGGTTGCATTTTGTACCGCAATCGGACGGTCATAAACATAGGCAATCAGTAAATAAGAACTGACACCGGCTAACTCCCAGCCGGTAAAAGTGAGTACGACATTGCCGGCCATTACAATGAGCAGCATAGCCCCCATAAACAGGCTCAGAATCATAAAAAAGCGCTGATAACCTGCTTCTCGGTGCATATAATTGACTGAAAAGCGAATCATTAAAACAGAGATGACTGCAACTAATGTCATCATGACTAAAGCAAAGCTATCCAGATAAAAACTCAGATTCACCTGATAGTCACCACTGCTGAACCATTGGGCTACCTGTATCTGTCCGGGAACTCCAATGACCAGGGCATGCAGATCAATAGCTAAGACGATGACTAAGGACAGCAGTGCCGCACCATTAGCAATGAGCGTGGTTTGTTTTTCTCCTGCTTCACCGCGATTTTTACCAGAGATAAAGCCGACAGCAATGATCAATGCCGCCAACATGGGTATAAACGGAATTAACCAGACAAAGGCTTTTAACAGGTCGTTGGCTTCGTTCATCCATTTTCTCCTTGTGCGGCGCTAAGGGCTTCTTGTACGCTAAGGGCTTCTTGCGGACTGGCTTGACGACCCCGAACATGCTTACCTTCAGGCTGGCTGATCAATGCCAGATTGAGTGCCTCACTATGACCTGAATACCATTGCGAAGAAGTCTTAACTTCAGTCAGAGTTTCCCGCTTGTCCTGCCAGGGAACAAAACCGGTATTCGGTTTGAAGCGGGAGATTTTTTTGCTGTCAGGATCTTTGGCTGTGAGTAGAATCCAGCCATTACCAATAAGCTCCTGCAAGGCAGGCTGAGCAGTGTAGATACGGGTCAGGACTTCGATACTATGTTCCACCACAATCTGCAGACGCATGGCTTCATGAATTTCAATCATTTGCCTCGGCAGACCGGTTCTTAAGTCGCCGCTGCTGCCGTCCATGACACCAAACAGTCCATTCACATTATGCGTAATCTTTGAGCCGCTGCCGTAACGTTCATTATCGACAGTAGAAAAATAGTACTCCAGACTAATACCGGCCCCCACAGGACCATTTGCCAGAAGCAGTTTTTCTAAAATAATACCCTCGGGATCGGTGCTCGGATCATAGGAGATTAAGAATATCCGGCGGTCAAAGAAAGCACCCTGTGTGGCACTGCGGCGGCCGATAAAACAAATGGCATTAGTGGCATGACCTAATTCCGGGCGAGCCTGACTAAAGTCATAGGAGCGGCCAATTATATGTTGAAGTGCAGTTTCTTTAGTTGGATTTTCAGGAGCAGAGGCGAGACGACGACAACGCTCATGGGCTGACCACTGGCTGGCCTCATAGACTTCCTGCTGCAATTTCTCAAACGCACTTTGTAACGCGGCTGGAATTACCTCCGTGTCATACCAGGTAAATTTTTCATCACAGGTATTATGCTCGCTGCCCAAAAACCAGGTGTCTTCAGGAATATCCAGTCCCCGTTCTTTTAAGCGCGCACGGATTTCAGGCCGGTTAGCGATGGCGGCCTGAATGCGTGCGTTAGGACCACTATGGCGACCGCTGCAGGCACCGCAGTCATAGGCTGCCAGATGCGGGTTGTTCTGGCTGATTGAGCCATGGCCGGCAATCACAACAAAAGGCGCAAAACCATTGACCAGCCCGATTAAACGTAGAAATGTTTCAATTTTGTCGACTTGTTCATCATCGGTATAACCCAGCTGCTGATCGGCTGGTGTCGGTTCCTGTTTAGGATGCTGGCAATTAATAGCTACGCTGCTCGGTGGTATACACGATTCAAATTGTTCACGTAACGATTCGGCCAGTTCTCCTGTTTGTCTTGGAGCAAATACCTTAGCTGCTAAAGTGAACAATGCAGCCGGTGCCGAGAGGGCAATCAGTACTGCAGAACTTAACAGGTTACGGCGAGTTTCCTGCTGTATAAGAGCTTTGGCCTGTAGGCGCCAGTGGCGTTTTTTCTGATGCTTTGCCAGTGCTGCTTCCTGACCTGCATGAATGACTTCTTTAAACTCATGAGTGGGTATGAAAACCACGGGTGTTAACGGGATTACTTCTTTATCATCCAGCCCAAGCCAGTTATGAGGCACTCCAAAGTGAGCCGCAGCACCGAGTGTTTCAATATTAGGATTGAGCTCTTCTAAATGACGACGAATACCTTCTTCGCGATCGTCCATACAGAAAATCAGTTGCGCATCGGGCCGATCCTTACGTTGTTTCCAGCGTCCCCGGCCCTCATTGTTTACCAGAGCATTAAAATAAATTTCATGATAATGATGTTCATAGGCCTGCAGCCAGATAAAGCTGCTTTTTTCTCCCTCTATGTGCGCAATAAGGCTGAATATTTCTTCAATTTGAGAAGCTTCTATCTGAGCAATATCCTCTGCACAAAGGCCTAAATGCTGAAAAAGACGAAACAGCGGCCAGGCATGCTGACTGACCCGATAGCCTGAAGCCCGGCTGCCGACAGGACTATGCTGCCAGGTCCAGATCATATTGGACAGTTTTTTCCAATTGGAGTAATCAGCATGATCCGTCTTGGCCCGTTCAATATGATGAGAACACAGGGTGATCAGATATTCCGGCAGACGCTCATTGTATAGAGTATAACGAATTAGAAAATCTGAAGTACGGCGACGGAAATAATATCTTAAGGTGTCGATACTGGCTTCAATGCGCCAGAATTCAGTACAGATTCGTTGTGCAAAAAGACGTTCCAGTACCAGACGTACAGCCAGATAATCCAGCATATCGACCGGGTAGGTTTGATGCTCATAACCGGGATGAGAGTGACGCCATAAAAACATGCCTGACCAGCCGGGGAGTTCCAGGGCTAATTGCTGCAGATAACCTGTCCAGCGATCCTGAGCGATACCCTGGCGATTAAGTTCCTGAATGATAGTGTCCATGGCATCATCGGGTAAACCATCCAGATGATCATTCCATTCTTCAAGTCCTTCGAAAATCCAGGCTAAATCTTCATAGGCACTTTTTTTCCAGTTAAAATAAAAACCTTTTTCTCTGTCTGCAGGATGCCATGCAGCCATACCCTGATCCAGGTAAGAAGCGATATGTTTAAGTAACATAGGACGGATATCGTCCATTATATCTATATCGGTAATGGTCTTTAGAAAACTGCTCAGAGTGAGTTTATGTCCCACATTCTCTAATAGACCAGTCAGAATTTGTCTGGATTCTTTTTGTGCATGCTTATGTGTAGATGATAATTTACTGTTTTCCTGAATGTCGCTTTCACTAACCTGTTGAGACAGCATTTCCTCTGCCTGATCAGGTGACATATCAATCATCTCTTCAGGGTGTAGAAGGAAATGATCTAAGTTTAGAGCTTTTAAAGTGGCCTGCCAAAGTGCGGAAACAGCTGCTTTCTCTTGCTGTAAAAAAGTTTGATCTGAAGAACTATTATGCGAAAAATGTCGTTCTACAATAGTTTTGCCTTGTTCTGGTAATAGATCACTTTGAAAATTTTCCAGTGCCTCCATTTCCTCAATCTGCCAGGTCAATTGACAGGTGGTTATTGGCTTTAAGGGATAGAGTAAAGTATTAATAATAACATCTTTATGACAAATTTTCTTTCCATAGGAGGTAAACATGAGGCTATCCAGCTGCAGGTCAGACGCTTCATCCAGGACGCTTTGTAAGTCATCCAGGGTGATTCTTCCCTGAGCGAAGAATTCACGAAAACGTTCATTACTCAGGTAGCCTTTGGCTCCAGAGGTTTTTTCGGATTCAGCCAGAGCTTCTGTAAAGGCTAAATGCTGATAACCATGCAGAGTATTATGATGAACAAAATCTTTAATGGGAGCCTGTGCCGGCAGAATATGTTCAAGATGTTCGATCAGATGTAATATTTGTTGGCGGATATCGTCCATTTTTTTAATCGTTCCTTTACATTTGACCGGTGACTTTAATCTCATGAACTGCAATGTCTGAGAAGATCTGACTAAAGTTAGAAGCTGAGGCATGCATCAAATCCAGAGCATAATCCGGGAAAAAGCCCAGGAAGATAAAGCCAAACACTAAAATGCTGACAGCGAATACTTCAACTCTGCGCAGATCGCTGATGTCACTCATATTAGAACGGCTGGGGCCGGTAAATAAACGTCCCATGGTTCTTGCTGCATAAGCTGCACTGATCATCACGCCCAGACTGACTAAAATAACAGTCCATCCCCATTGTTCAAAAGCACCGATTATGACATGCAGTTCCGCAACAAAACCTGCTGTACCCGGAATACCCACTGCGGCAACAAAAGCTAAAGAAGTAAACACTGCAAAACGTGGTGTAACTTTTACTAAAGAACCATAATCGGTGATTTCGCGGGTATGGGTACGTTCATAAAGCAGACCAATGAGCAGGAATAAGGCGCCGGCAACCAGACCATGAGCGACCATCTGCATCAGGGCGCCGGTGATTCCGGTAATATTTAATGTCGCGATACCCAGTAATACGATGCCCATATGACTAATAGAAGAATAAGCGATCATAGCTTTTAAATCGGACTGTCTCCAGGCCAGCAGACCGCCGTAAATCAAACTGAACAGGGCAAGTATCATGAGAAAAATTTGTAAGGCTATAACCGCTTGCGGCAACATATACGCAGAACGAATAAGACCGTAAGCGCCCATTTTTAATAAGATGCCGGAAAGTAAAATACTGATTGGGCTGGGTGCTTCAACATGGGCCAGAGGCAGCCAGCCATGGATAGGAAATATTGGCATTTTTACCCCGAAGCCCACTAGAAATCCCAGAAAAATTAATATCTGAGTGTGTTCAGGCAAGGCTCGTGCGCCCTGCAGCATGGCGTCCATAGCAAAGGAATGTGCCGGGGTCGCATCAAATAATACCAATAGACTGAGCAGCATAAACACAGAACCACCCATGGTATAAAGCACAAAATTCAGTGATGCCATACTGCGGCGTTTACCACCCCAGCGATCAATGAGGAAAAATAATGGAATCAGAGTGAGTTCCCAGAAGACATAAAATAATGACCAGTCCTGAGCCATAAAGACACCCAGCATGGCCGCTTCCAGTAATAGTATCAGCAGGTAATAACCTTTAACGCGCTCAGAGATACTGCGTGAAGCAATAATGGCAATAAAACTCAATAGAGTGGCTAATAAAACCATGGGGAAAGAAATACCGTCAATACCCAATGAAAAAGAAGTTCCCATTCTTGTATTCCAGGGAATCACCTTACTAAACTGCATAGCACTACTGTTGATATCAAAAGCGAGAAGAAAACTGGCCGCATAAAATAATGTTAAGGCGGATGCCAGTAATGCTGTTTTACGAATTAACGGCGATTGAGTTGGAAGAACACTGATGATAATTGCAGCTATGACAGGTACTAGTAATAGTAATGTTAGGCTATGCATAAATTAGGAATCTGGCTTAATATGACGTAAGAAAGTTTGCAATATTTTTTCAGACACTTAAAATCATGACATAATTTTTAGCTGAAGGCTTTTTTAATGATTCGGAATGCTCTGAATTTTGTTCTGGACTGTTGCGATATGCAACGGATTATATATGAAAACAGGGTTTTTATCCAGTTAAAAATATTACAATATACTAATAAGGTAAAAAAATAAATGGCAGCTAGTTCCTATGGTGCACGGGATATTGAAGTTCTCAATGGTCTTGAACCAGTACAAAGACGTCCGGGTATGTATACTCACACTGAACGTCCTAACCATTTAGCACAGGAAGTCATTGATAATAGTGTTGATGAGGCGATGGCCGGATATTCCCGCCGTATTGATGTGGTATTGTATAAAGATGGTTCCTTATCAGTAAAAGATGATGGCCGCGGTATGCCGGTTGATTTACATCCGGAAGAAAAGATTCCGGGAGTTGAATTAATTTTGACTCGTTTACATGCCGGGGCTAAATTTTCCAATGATAACTATCAGTTTTCCGGCGGCCTGCACGGTGTTGGGGTTTCTGTAGTTAATGCCTTGTCTGCTAAACTGGAAATCTGGATACGCAGACAGGGTGAAGAATATTACATGGCCTTTGCTCATGGTGATAAAACCCATGAGCTGGAAAAAATTGCTGATATTGGTCAGCGAAATACCGGTACCATGGTTCGTTTCTGGCCGGATAAACAATATTTTGATTCATTAAAATTTTCTGTGCCGCGTTTAAAACACGGCTTGCGAGCCAAGGCTGTTTTATGTCCGGGACTGGAAATTAATTTTAAGGATGAAAACAGCGCTGCAACAGAACGCTGGTATTATGAAAATGGTTTGTCTGATTATTTGCTTGATGCTATTGAAGAAAGCGAAAGTATTCCGGCCTTACCCTTTATAGGACATCTGGAAGGTAATAATGAGCAGGCTGAATGGGCTGTGCTTTGGTTAACTGAAGAGGGCCTTTCTAAAGAAGGAGCAGCGGTTACTGAAAGTTATGCTAACTTGATCCCGACTCCTCAGGGTGGAACCCATGTCAATGGCCTGCGCACGGGATTAACAGAAGCCATCAGGGAATTCTGTGATTTTCGTAACCTGCTGCCAAGAGGCGTTAAAATTGCTCCGGATGATGTGTGGGACAGCTGCTGTTATATATTATCCGTTAAACTGCAGGATCCTTTATTTTCCGGACAAACCAAAGAACGCCTGTCGTCGCGTGAATGCGCGTCATTTGTGTCCGGCATAGTAAAAGATGCCTTAGGTTTATGGTTAAATCAACACAT
>DAOVUE010000205.1 GCA_030632745.1 Pseudomonadota bacterium
GCGACCTGTTAATGGCGGCCAGTGAGGTAACTGCAGAAAAAGTGAACTTTATGGCGACTCATGGTCGGGGCTTAATTTGTTTGACCTTAACTGAGCAACGCTGTAAGCAATTACAGCTGCCATTGATGGTGGACAGTAATAATGCAGAATACGGTACGAATTTTACCGTATCAATTGAAGCGGCTGAAGGGGTAACCACTGGAATTTCAGCGGGTGATCGTGCAGTAACGGTTCAGGCCGCTGTTGCAAAAGACGCTAAAGCAGCTGATATTGTACAGCCGGGTCATATTTTTCCATTGATGGCACAGCCGGGTGGAGTCCTAACCCGGGCTGGTCATACTGAAGCAGGCTGTGATTTGTCTAGAATTGCCGGTCTGGATCCTTCAGCTTTAATCGTTGAAATTCTCAATGAAGATGGTACTATGGCGAGACGCCCTGACCTGGAAGACTTTGCTGAAAAATTTGATCTTAAAATAGGAACGATTGCTGATTTAATTGAATATCGTTTAAAAAATGAACATTCAGTGGAAAAAGTCAGTGAATGTATTTTGCCTACAGCTGCCGGTGATTTTCGTCTGGAAGCGTATCTGGACAGTATTTCAGGACAGCTTCATCTGGCCATGATAAAGGGTGAAATTAATCCGGATGAAGCGGTTTTAGTTCGGGTTCATATGGAAAATTCTTTTTGTGATATGCTGGATGCTGATATGGATGATTGCGGCTGGCCGCTGAATGATATTATGCAGCGCATTGAGAAAGAGGGTTGCGGTGTTATTGTTATTTTGCGCAGTCATGAAAGCAGCAGCGAATTAATCAGCCGCATGGATCATTATAAGAAAATACAGCAGGGTGATGTGTCTTCTCATCCGGGAAAACCTAAAGATCTGCGTACTTATGGTCTGGGTGCACAGATTTTGAAGTCGGTGGGTGTTAAGCGTATGAAAGTGATGTCTGCGCCTAAGAAAATTCATGGCTTGTCGGGCTTTGGATTGGAAGTGATTGAATATTATACCGGGGAATCGGAAATATAATGAGTATAAAAACATTTGAAGGTGAGATGGTTGTTGATGGTGCTAAGTTTGGTATTGTGATCAGTCGGTTTAATAGTTTTATTGTTGAGTCTTTGCTCAGTGGTGCGCTGGATACCATTATGCGGCATGGTGGGAAAGAACAGGATATTGAGATTGTTCGTGTGCCGGGTGCAGTGGAAATTCCTTTGGCTGCTCAGCGTATGGCGGCAGCGAAGAAGTATGATGCGATTATTGCTTTGGGTGCGGTGATTCGAGGTGGTACGCCGCATTTTGATTTTGTTGCTAATGAAAATTCCAAGGGACTGGCACAGGTCTCTATGCAATATGATATTCCGGTGGCATTTGGTGTTTTAACGGTTGATAGTATTGAACAGGCAATTGAACGTTCAGGTACCAAGATGGGTAATAAGGGTGCAGAAGCAGCATTGTCAGCGATTGAAATGGTTAATTTATTTAAAAATTTCAGCTAGGAAGACAGGATCTTGAAAAATCGTTCAAAATCTCGACAATTTGCAGTGCAGGCAATTTATTCCTGGTTATTAACCGGGAATAATATCTCAGATATTGAGGTTCATTTCATCAGTGAGCATGATATGGAAGATGCTGATGTGAGTTATTTTCAGGAAATTCTGCATTTTGTTGCTGCTCATAAGATGAGTCTGGTGGATCATATGGAGTCTTTTTTGAGTCGTAGTTTTGCTTCGGTCGATCCTGTTGAACAGGCAATTCTATTGATTGGTACTTTTGAACTGGAGCAGCGTAAAGATATACCTTATCGTGTGGTAATCAACGAATCGGTTGAAAGTGCAAAGAATTTTGGTGCGGAAGACGGGCATAAATTTATTAATGGCATGATGGATAAAATTGCCGCTAAAATACGTGATATTGAAGTTAAAGCTCCTCGCAGTAAAAAACCACGAAAAAAATAATTACCCATAATCTTCTCAAGGCTGCAATGTCAGACTCGGAATTTCAACTCATTCAAGCGTATTTTTCTGAACCTGAACACACTATACGCTCAGATGTTATCCTGGGTATTGGTGATGACTGTGCCATAGTTTCCCCCAGAAAACAGTCCGATCTTGTGTTTTCTATTGATACTCTTATTAGTGGTGTGCATTTTCCTCATAACACTCCGGCAGATGCCATTGCGTATAAGGCTTTGGCGGTTAATCTGAGTGATTTAGCGGCCATGGGAGCTGAACCTGCATGGTTTACTCTGAGTCTGACGCTGCCGGCTTCTGCTTCTCAAAAGCAATGGTTAGCTGAATTTTCACAAGCACTTTTTCGTTTAGCGAAACAACATAATATTAAGCTTATCGGTGGAGATACAACTCATGGACCTTTATCAATCACTATCCAGGTCTGTGGTTATGTTGAACACAAAACGGCTCTCAGACGTTCAGGTGCCGTAGTGGGGGATATTATTGCAGTAACGGGCTCATTAGGTGCTGCAGCAATTGGTTTGGATATTGCTCTGCAGCAGCATCATGAAAATTATTTCTGTCTTTCTGCAGCAGTTAAACAATCTGCTTTAAATGCTCTTAATTATCCTCAGGCACGCATAGCTGAAGGTTTAAAGCTGAACAATATTGCCCACTCTGCACTGGACTTGTCAGATGGCTTAATCTCTGATTTGGGACATATATTAAACGCCAGTGAGGTAGCGGCAGAAATTCAATTGGAGTGTTTACCTCTATCAGCTGCTCTTTCGTGTATGGATAAAGAACAGGCATGGGAGAAAGCATTGACGGGGGGGGATGATTATGAGCTTTGTTTTACTCTGGCAAAAGAAAACTGGCCTGAAGTTGTCAGACAATATCCTGAATTTACTGCTATCGGCACTATTGTTGCCCCGCAAGCTGATCAAAATCAACTTCTTTTATTAAAAGAAAATGGCCGGCAGCATATTATTCACTCAAGAGGTTATGATCATTTTGCATAAAGACTGTGGAAAAAATCCAGATAACAATACGCTGCGGGCACGTCATCAAGTGTGGAGTAATCCCTGGCATTTTCTTGCTTTTGGCTTTGGTTCCGGTCTGGCTAAATTTGCACCGGGTACTTTTGGTACTCTGGCAGCAATACCTCTCTATCTTCTGCTGGTTCAGCTTCCCTGGCTATGGTATGGGGTTATTACGTTATTGGCCTTTTATATTGGCATTCGTATTTGTCAGGTGACTTCAGATGATTTAAAAGTACATGATTTTTCAGGTATTGTGTGGGATGAATTTGTTGGTTTCTGGATCACTATGTTTTTAATTCCTCTTGACTGGAAGTGGGTGATCCTGGGTTTTATATTATTCCGCTTTTTTGATATTGTAAAACCCTGGCCCATTCGTGAACTGGATCAACATGTAAAAGGTGGTTTTGGTATTATGATAGATGATGTCCTGGCAGGAATCTATGCCTGGCTTTGCTTATTTCTTGTGGTTAAATTTTACTGAAATTATGAAGAAGAAAATAATGAACAATATATCCAAAAAATCAGTGATAGTCAGTTTATTATTTTTAATACTTATAAGTTCTTTTGCAACTCTTCATGCGAGTCATAAAATAAAAGTAATGGCTCTTTTTACTAATAAAGCTGTACTGGTTGTTGATGGCCGGCAAAAGTTATTAAAAAAAGGTCAGACATTTCAGGGTGTCAAACTGATCAGTTCTGATAGTAATGCGGTTGTTTTGCAACTGCATGGAGAAAAACAGACCTTTAAACTGGGTTCAGAAATTTCTACCGGCTATAAACAAGCTGATCCCGGTAAAGAGCTCATTGTCTGGAAAGATATCACGGATATGTTTCGCATTCACGGTAGTATCAATAATTTTTCCGCCAGGTTCCTTATTGATACAGGTGCTTCATCCATTGCATTGAATTCCAATACCGCTAAACGTATTGGTTTAAAGTATCAACAGGGGACGCCGATGCAGGCATCGACCGCATCGGGTATTGCCAAAGGTTACCGTGTTACTCTTAATAAAGTTAAAATCGGGCATATTCAACTATATAATGTTGAAGCCATAGTTTTAGAGGGTGCATTCCCAACAGAAGTTCTCCTGGGGCAAACCTTCCTTAGTCGTATTCACATGATCCGGGACGGAGATAAAATGAAATTAAGAAAGAAGTTTTAACCTAAATCAAGTTTAACTCAAGTTTAACGCACAAACACCCAATCTGTTGCGCTGGAAAATTCATCATTGTAACAATAACCTGATTCTTTAAAGTCTTTGATCTGTTCACTGTTTATGAGTTTGTTTTTAAGGATATAGGCACTCATCATTCCACGTGCTTTTTTGGCATAAATACCAATAATTTTATAACTGCCGTCGTCTCTTTTTTCTTTAAAAACCGGGGTTATGATGGTGCCATTTACTGCTTTGGGTTTAACGGATTTAAAATATTCATTAGATGCC
>DAOVUE010000231.1 GCA_030632745.1 Pseudomonadota bacterium
CGGAGATTCCAGACAGATTCAAATTAAGAAATGAAATCAACTAACGCCGAATGCTATGGCTGAAAACTAAGGCTGAAAACTATGGCTAAATTACCTGAAAAAACAAAACAAATTGCTCAAGTTCATGCTCAACTGATTAATAGTGTGGTAATGGCTTGTCATAATAAAACTCTACTTCCACAATTGGAACCTGCACTAAAAGCAGCAGAAAATAATGGCTGGATAGCATTAGTGATGAGAATCAGAAAAATTCTAGCAGGTTCTCGTAATGCAAAAATATTGGTCGGTCTGGATGAAGAAGATGCTGCTATATTATTAGCAATATTAGTAGGTTTGCAAGACGCGACACAACTGCCTAAAGTAATTGAAGAAAAAGAAACCCGATTTGCTGCTCCCGGTCTGGCTGCAATGATCAACGCTGCCTCTAAGGGAGATGTTCAGGCTCTCTCGGCACTGGGAGACATGGCAGAACAAATGGTTGCTATACCCGGTAGTATGAGAAATATTGGAGCCATAATAAAACCATTAATTGACGGTGAACGGGATGTAAAAAAATTAGCAAAAAATATGGATGAACAGGGTTTTCAGCTGCTGGAAGAATTATTGCAGGAACTGGAAAGTTTAGCTTAGGGGGCTGGCATTTATTCCATCTGCTGTGTGAGTGAACGATGCACAGACTGAGTAAATATTTTATTCACCATAAGCATTCCCAGTGCGCAAATAATCACTAGTGAAACACAAATTGTAATTAACCATATTTGCGGATGCAGGCTATAGTCTAATTGAAATATATGCTGGTATAAGATATAGGCAGAAAATTCTGCTAAAAGGATGGCGATTAAAGCACTAAGCAGTGCAATTACAGCAAACTCAACTAATAAACAGATTCTTAACTGCCTGGCACTGGCTCCCAGAGTGCGAATCACTGCATTTTCATAGAGTCGTGAAGCCAGGCTTGAAGATAATGAAGCACTTAAAATCAACACTCCGGCCAGGACAATAAAGATAGAAATAACCTCAATAGCAGCAGCGACTTTGTTAATAATAAATTGTACCTCTTTTAGTATTTCATCCACTTCAATAATAGTAATACCGGGAAATTCAAGCATTAACTGGTTCAGTATGTGTTTATTCTCTGCGGCCAGATAAAAACTGGCAATCCAGGTCATTGGAAATTGCTCAATAATTCCGGGAGAAAATATGATATAAAAATTGGGTTGAAAAGAATCCCATTTAACGGGTCTGATTTCACTAACAACGCCCTCAATCATTTGTGAGCCTACTTTAAAGCTCAAACTGTCCCCCTTTTTAATGCTAAGTGCTTTTGCTAAACTTTTTTCAATAGAGATTTGTGCCTTTTCAGCCTGATTATAAGTGCTATTGGAAAAATGACTGACACTTAAATTAAGTTCTCTGTTCAGAGCATTGTGCTGCTGAGCTTCTTTTGCTACAGCTTGATTGATCTTCAGCTGATTAATATGGCTTAAGCGACCTCTGATCATGGGGTATAAGCCTTGTGTATTAATGTCATTGTGCTTTAAAAAGTGTTTAAATTTTTCCTTTTCATAGGTTTGCACATTAATAACAAAGTGATTTGGAGTTCCTTGTGGAAATTGTTTTTTCCAATTATCCAGCAGTTCGGTACGCAACAGAAAAATAATAATTAACAGTGAGAAAATCAAACCAAAACTACTGATCTGCAGCAATACCGCCTGCTTATGGCGTTGCAGATTTAATAAAGACAGGCGATTGATAAATTGCCAGCGTCGTCCTGAATAAATAAGCAGGAATAATAGAAATCGTGCAATAAAATAAAAAAATATCACACTGACCAGGATCAGTAGATAAAAAAGCAGAGTAATGTTTAAATTACCGCTATACCAGATAGAAATTAATACCAGACCAATAATACTTAGAAAATAAAAAAGTTTATTATTAATGGCCTGGGAAATGCTGTTGCTGGAAAGCAGTTCTTTCCTTATAAGAGCTATGGGAGATAATTTCTTTATACGCAGTAAATTGGCCATAGATATCATGAGCAGTAAAAATAAACCCATTGATAAACTAACCCAGGCAGGTGTTAAATAAAACTGACCCCCGATGTGTAATAATTCATCACCTAAAACTGACAGCAGTACAATATAAACCATATAGCCCAATATTATGCCCATGATGCAGGCAGAGATTCCAAGCATGAGTAACTTAAAGACTTCAATTAGAATAATAGTTTTTTCACTGGCTCCCAAACACAGCATAATGGCATTATTTTTATATTGCTTTTGACCATAGTGATGACTGCTGATAGCGATGGCAATTGCAGAAAGTAACAGGCTTAATACTCCGGCTAAAGAGAGATAGTCTGCTGCTTTTTTTAAACTGGCATTAACCGCTTTTAAATCTTCCACACCGGAACGAAGTGACTGCCCTGTCAGCAGTTTTGGTTTTAACCATTGCTGATAATGAGTCAACGCAGATTGATGCTGAGCTGTTTCAGCTGAGAAAAAATAAATAAACTCTACACGGCTGCCGGGTTGAATTGTCTCTGTTTTCGGAACATCAGCTAAATTTATCATGGCAGTGGGTGCAATGGAAAATAAAGAATTTGACTGGCCGGGTACACGTTCCAGCAGGGCTGTGGCTTTAAATCGGGCTTCACCTAATTCAATGACCGGGGTGTCTGTTTTAATAAAGTGTGTGTCTTCCAGGTGATTTTGCTCTAAGAGTTTATTATTAAGAGGCAGTTTGAAAAATAATGCTAAACGATTATCCAGCCAGAGTTCACCCCGGGGTGGTGCTTTTGAGATGGTTGAAGCTGCTTGTTTTTTAACACGTAATTCACCCTGTAGTGGAAAATTAGCGGATACAGCTTTAATTTGTGCCAGTTTAAATTCATTATTACTGACCAGCATACTGGGAAAAATCAGCATTTGTGCCTGCTTAAGCTGCAATTGCTGTGCTTCATCCAGCCAGTGTTGTGGTATAGCTGCAGACGATTTTAAAACCAGTTGAGCCCCATTGAGTTGATTGGCATGATGATTCATTGAATTATCAATATGATGAATTAAAAAGCCAATACTACTTAAGCTGCCGCAGGCAATGATCAGGGAAATGATTAATAAACTCAGTTCACCCTGCAGTAACTCACGTTTAAAAAATTTAATAGCCAGAAAAAAAGACTGCAACATTTAATGGGATACCTGTTCGGATGAAGAATTAGGATCTATGCGTTGAACTTTATTCTCCAGGCTTTTTTCTATTAAAACTCCGTTATCTAACTGGAAATGTCTCAGACAGGCCTGTGCTAAAAGTTGATCATGAGTGACCAGAACTAATGTGGTTCCCTGTTCCTGATTGAGGTCAAATAGTAACCTGATGATATTTTCACCACTTAATTGATCCAGATTACCGGTGGGTTCATCAGCAAATAAAATTTTTGGCTGACCTGCAAAGGCTCTGGCAATAGCGACTCTCTGTTGTTCTCCTCCGGATAGTTGTACCGGCCTGTGAGCAATTCGCTGCGATAAACCCACTCGTGCTAATAAGTCTAATGCCGGTTCCTGTGCATTTTTTAGTCCTTTTAATTCTAAAGGCCGCATGACGTTATCCAGTGCATTTCATGCCGGGATTAAGTGAAATGATTGCAATAAAAAACCAATTTTATTGCGCCTGAGAGCGGCTCTGCCCTCCTCGTCCAGTGTAGATAATGATTGACCTGCAAGTTCAATCTGTCCGGAACTGGGAGTATCTAATCCAGCCAGCAGGGATAATAGCGTTGATTTTCCACAACCGGAGGCTCCGGTAATAGCCATAGACTCCCCTGCTTTAAGGTGGAAGCTGATATCAGTTAAAATGTCTAAGCGGGTGGAAGGAGTGATGATGTGTTTTGCCAGATGCTGAGCTTTTAACAAAAGAAACCTCTTGAGTATTGAACCTAGAAAACGCAGTAGCCATCTACTACAACGTCCCAAAGTACTGCACCTAAAGGATTTTCTAAATATTTTTGCTTCACCCGTAGAGTGACTATTACATGCCCTCGGGGTACGAATAAATCCAAAATATCCAGTAAAACCCTTTATCTACAACACTTTTGACCG
>DAOVUE010000272.1 GCA_030632745.1 Pseudomonadota bacterium
AATGGAAGAAAATGTTTTTGAAGAATACAAAAAAACCATTCACTATGCCAATCGCTCCGGTGTAAGAGCAACCTGTCCTGACTGCCACGTACCCAAAGAGTGGATCTATAAAATCAAACGAAAAATTCAGGCATCCAATGAAATTCTGCATAAGATCCTGGGCACTATTGATACCCCGGAAAAATTTGATGCCAAACGTCTGCAGTTAGCTCAAAATGAGTGGCGACGCATGAAGGCCAATGATTCACGTGAATGTCGTAATTGTCATGATTTTGAAGCGATGAGTATTGCTTACCAAAGACCTCGTGCCCGTAAACAACATGCTAATGCCTTAAGAGATGGTAATACCTGTATTGACTGTCATAAAGGAATTGCTCATAAGCCTGTTCATCAAAATATGGATGAGGAAGAACTGGAAGCATTATCAGCACCTAATCTTGAGTTTGCAAGGCCTGATGCAACGCTGAGACAACCGGTGAATGCCAAGCAGCAGAAACTTCTGGACCTATCGAATAATCCACCTAAGCCAAAAGTTAAAATTGTTACTAAAACTATCATCAAAGAAGTTCCAGGTGAATGTAAAGCGGATGATGTCAATGGTTCAGCAAGCCCTGCACCTGCAGCAAGTACCGGCTTTGGCATTGACTGGAGTGATGTACCCGATCGCCTGGTGACTATTTTCTATCCCGGTCAATCCTCTATGGAATGGATATTTAAAGGTAGTGAGCATGGTGGTAAACGTCCATTCCAGCAAGGTGAGACCTGTGTCAGTTGTCATGATAAAGAAACTGCTGATATGGGACAAAAAATTGTAACCGGTGAAAAATTAGAGCCTACGCCTATTCCGGGTAAACGCGGCAGTATTCCTGTTAAAGTTCAGGCTGCTCATGATGATGACTATTTATATATGCGTTATGAATGGGAAGATACAGAACACACTCCTGTACCCTTTGCAGACGGCGGAAAAATGGATCCTGATAACCAGGTGAAACTGGCTCTGATGATTAGTACTGATGATGTGCTTTATGCAGACCGATCTGGCTGCTGGGGAACTTGTCATCATGATAATCGTAATATGCCGATTGCACCGGAGCAAGCTGCGATTGATGCTTATGCGCAAAAAGATCAGCTTGATATGACTAATGGTGTGACCAAATATATTACTGAGAGTCGTACCCATGTCGAGATTAAAGGACGTCGTGGTAAAACACTCGGCGGCTGGGATAAGTTGAAAACGACTGATGAGGTCAAAACAGAATTAACTGAAGGACGCTTTATGGATCTGTATCGTTATCAGGCAGGCACTAATAAGTCTGAAAATGGTTCGATTCTGGCACAACGCAGCTTGTCAGAGGGCGGAGTTGAGTTTACTTCTTCTAAAGATGGCAGTACCTGGGTCGTTGAAATGAGACGTAAGCTCAAAACCGATACGGCAGATGATGTCCAGCTTGATTTAACTAAAGTTTATAATATAGGCTTTGCTATTCATGATGATTATACCAATGGACGTTTTCATCATGTTTCATTAGGCTATAGATTAGGTTTCGATAATACTGAAACCGACCTTAATGCGGTGAAAAAGCAGGCCAGTGCAGTGGCAGCAGCTGGTGTATCAGGTGCAGTACCTGCAGCAGCACCAGCCAGTGCTTCAACAATTGATTGGGGCAAAGCCTCTGAACGGGAAATTACTCTCTTCTATCCGGGCCAATCCTCTATGGAATGGATTTTTAAGGGCAGTGAGCATGGCGGCAAGCGTCCTTTCCAGCAAGGTGAGACTTGTGCCAGCTGCCATGATAAAGAAGCTGCTGATATGGGGGCAAAAATTGTTAGCGGAGAAAAACTGGAGCCAACTCCTATTCCGGGCAAACGCGGCAGTATCCCGGTTACAGTAGAAACCATGCATGATGATACAAAACTTTATATGCGTTTCCAATGGCCTGATACTGAACATACTCCAGTGCCTTTTGCTGATGGCGGCAAAATGGATCCTGAAAATCAGGTGAAGCTGGCGGTTATGTTTGCTACAGACGAAGTACTGTATGCGGATAGAGCAGGCTGCTGGGGAACTTGTCATATTGATAATCGCAAAATGCCGATTGCACCGGAACAGTCTGTTATTGATGCTTATGCGCAAAAAGACCAGATTGATACTAGTGACGGCATAACCAAGTATATTACTGAAAGTCGAACTCATGTGGAAATTAAGGGACGTCGTGGTAAAACCTTAGGCGGTTGGGATAAATTGAAAACTGCCGATGAAATTACGCAAGAGGGTGCCAGCGGACATTTTATGGATCTTCACCGTTATAAGGCGGGTGAAAAGATTTCAGAAAATGGTTATATCCTTGCCGATCGTAAGATGGATGGCGGCCAGGAAATTGAATTTAACGCAACTTTAGCGGATGGTACATGGACAGTTGAGATGATTCGTGAGTTAAAGTCAGATAAGGCAAATGACCTGAGTATGGAGCTGGATAAAGTCTACAACTTCGGTTTTGCTATTCATGATGACTATACCAATGGTCGTTTCCATCATGTTTCACTGGGTTATAGACTTGGCTTTGATAATGGTGAAACTGATTTGAATGCTACAGCAAAATAAATTCTTGAAAATGTAATTAATTAATGTATTTGCTGCATTAAATAGTTACATTTTTAGGATTAATACTAAAAATGGTGTACTAACGTTATTTTTTGTAAATCTGAAAAATAATTGATGAATGTCATTACAAATAATCTATTTTATAAGTATAATGCCCATACAATAATTATAGGAGTATGCCATGAGTGAAGTGTTCACAAAAACCATGGCCAGAAACATATTTTACGGGGGAACAACGTTTTTCTTCCTCCTGCTTCTGGCCTTAACCTTTGATACGCAGGGAGTCCTTCCTGAGCGTGATCACCGAGAGAATATCACCGCAGAAGTGATTCTGGGTAAGAAAGTGTGGGAAGACAACGATTGTATTGGTTGTCACACCTTATTAGGTGAAGGTGCTTATTTTGCACCGGAGCTGGGTAATGTGTATACGCGTTTTGGCAATAGTACCGATGCCATCATAGGTTTTATCAAAAGCCGCCCGCCTAATGGTATTCCCGGTCGCCGCAGTATGCCTCAGTTCAACTTAAGCGATGAAGAGCTGCAAGGCGTTGCCGAGTTCCTGAAATGGACCTCTGAAGTCAACACGGCTAACTGGCCGCCAAACATTCAAGGTTAAGGAGCAATTATGCAATATCAATCACAATCCGTCGCGAAGCTTTATTTTATCGCTGCTATTGGCCTGTTTTTAGGTCAAATTCTATTTGGTACGGTGCTGGGAGCACAGTACATCTGGGGAGATTTCTTATTCCCTGCTATTCCGTTTAACGTTGCCCGTATGGTACACACCAATCTGCTGATTGTCTGGTTACTATTTGGTTTTATGGGAGCAGCCTATTATCTGATTCCAGAAGAATCTGAAACAGAACTGTTCAGTCCTGTACTGGCAATTATTATGTTCTGGGTATTCCTGGCGGCAGGTGCAGCTACTATTCTTGCATATTTATTAGTGCCTTATGCGACTCTGGCAGAGATCACAATGAATGATCTATTACCGACCATGGGACGAGAATTTCTCGAACAACCGACGATAACAAAAATTGGTATCGTTGTGGTTGCTCTGAGTTTTCTGTTCAATATCGGTATGACCATGCTCAAAGGCCGTAAGACTGTTATCAGTATGATCATGTTTCTTGG
>DAOVUE010000070.1 GCA_030632745.1 Pseudomonadota bacterium
AATGAATCATTTCCTAAATAGGGCACAATATTCCCCTTGTCATAAAATTGCTTTAATTCTTCATCAATTCCCTGGGCAACATAAGCCTGATATTTCTCAGCACATGACTCTGCGTATTGAGTTGAGCTAATACTTCCTTGGGATATAACCACTGCGGCGCTTTGGCTTTGCCCAGGTAATGAGCATAACTACTCCATGGATAGAGTATACCCAGTGAATAGAGCAGGGGCATATCAATGATGTAGTTGATTTGTGTATACCACTGCAGAGCAATAGCACCAATAGGGGATATGGCAACGGTATTAATTAAACCGGTCTGCAGGCCGGCAAGTACATCGCCATAGGGAAGTGGAATGGCTGTGACGCCAAACGATTGCAGGATTTTCTGGGGATATTATAGCTTATCATCTTGTTGCGGCAAATAAAGAGTAATATCCTGTATGCAGGTTGTTTGACAAGCCAAACGCCAGCCTGCCTGGAGTTCCTGTTCAGAAAGAACAGCCTTTTCTTCAGCAGCAGGCATATTACAATATTGACAGCCGGAAAGAATTTGAATTCTGCAACGCCCGCAAATTGCTTTACCACCACACTTTCCTCGAGTTGGGATCATTCTCATCTGTAAATTATTCAATAGACTAAAACCTGTTCTTAACTCATAAGTTTGAGCTGTATTTAGTATACTAAAAGAATAATTTTTCATTTAAAAAATGTTATCTAACTATTATTATTGAGATGAACCGTTAGTTTCTGACCCGGTTGAAGATATTTTTTATTTCTTAAACCATTCCATAGTTTAAGATCATTAATAGTGACATTGAATTTTTTTGAAATAAGGTAAAGTGAATCACCGTGTCTGACCTTATAGATAATAGCTTCTTCAGCCCTTGCTTGAGCTGAATATTTAGTGATTAATATTTGTCCTATTGACAAAGTATCTCCACTTGATAATCCATTTATAGCGGCCAGTTTCTTATGGGGTAAATTAAAATGACGGGCTATGGTCCAAAAAGAATCGCCTTTGCGGACGGTATAAGTATTTTTCTTAACTGTTGATTGTTTATTAGATGAGCGTTTATTAGATAACTGCTTTATTGAAGACGTATAGTTGTTGTTTGAAGCGATATTATAAACATCATCAGTCGGAGGAATTAATAGATATTTTCCAGCTCTGATTCGACTGCTTGATAACTTATTGACCTGTTTTAATGCTTTTACTGAAATATGATATTGTTGTGCAATAACGCTTAGACTTTCACCCGAATGAATTTTATGACGATGCAGGGGTATGCGTTCTTCTTCACTGAGCAAGGCTAGTTTTTCCTCAAACCGGGCTGCTGTTTCGACAGGTAAAAGTAAATGATACGGGCCGTTAGGATCGGTAGCCCATTGGTTGAATGCAGGATTATAAGTTTGAATTTCTGCCAGGCTGATACCAGATATTTTTGCAGCAACAGTTAAATCAATTTGTGATTTAATATTGACTAACTTTAAATGAGGTTGATTCTTAACGGGCGAAAGAGCAACATCATATTGATCTGCATATTGTACTATTTTTGCCATGGCCAAAAGTTTGGGTATATAAAGGCGTGTTTCTTTGGGTAAGTCCAGAGACCAATAATCTACCGGTTTGCCTTTTTTTCGATTCTTTTTAATGGCCTTATTAACTCTACCCGCACCGGCATTGTAGGCAGCGAGTGCAAGCAGCCAGTCGCCTTTGTAATATTTGTTCAGTTGTGTGAGATAGGTCAGAGCTGCATCTGTCGATTTATATACGTCGCGCCGGCCATCGTACCACGGGGTTTGTTTTAAGCCGAAATAACGTCCTGTGGCGGGTACAAATTGCCATAATCCCGATGCATTTCGGGGTGAATTAGCAGTGGTTTTAAAAGCACTCTCAATGATTGGTAAAAGAATGATTTCACCCGGCATATTACGCTTATCCACTTCATCAGTAATCAGATATAAAAATGGAGTTGCTCGTTTTGAAATACGTTCTATGTATATTTTATGTTTAAGATCCCAGTTTTTTTGTGTATCAATTTTTTTATTATTAATATCTGATAATTGATATAGAGAGGGTATGCGTTTCCATACATTGTTAAATAAAACTTTATTTTTGTCGTATTGGACGGTTTGAGGTTGTGACTGCGCGTGTGGCTGGGGGAATAATAGGGCTTCTGCTTCTAATTCCTGATGAGATTTTAATATTTCCCGGGTGGCTTCCAAAATAGAATCCTGAGCGGATAAAACGCTATCAGCTGATGCGGTTTTATTGTCAGTCTGAGACATTGAGCTGCAGCCATTAAGAAGGGGCTGTATTAATATTGCTATCAGTAATAAGGACAGCGGCTTTGAACCCAAAGGGTATGCTAAGGTCATATTGAGCTCAAATAATAAATGTTAATCAAGAGTATCTTTCCAGTAACGTACAGTTTTAAAAACTTCTGCTGCTGTGTTGAGAGTACGTCCGGAAAAATTCTGTGCTGCTGTTTTGACCGATGGCTGATCAAAACGTAAAAAGGGATTAGTTTGTTTCTCAAGTTTTAAACTGGAAGGGACACTAGGCTGATTATTGGAACGTAGGCTATTGGTGTGTGCAATTCTTTGTTTAAGGTGCTCATTATGCGGTTCAACCCGTTGTGCAAAGGTTAAATTGTCCTGAGTATATTCATGGGCACAATAAATCAGGGTAGCATCATCTAATTCAAGTAGTTTTGATAATGACTGGTGCATTTGTTCCGCTGTACCTTCAAAAATTCGTCCGCAACCTCCTGCAAACAAGGTATCCCCGATAAATAATACCTGATGTCCAATATAGGCTATATGTCCTTTGGTATGCCCCGGTACATCTAACACCTTAAAAGACAATCCCATTGATGCTATGTTTATCTGTTGAGCTTCAGTTAATGGATGGCTAATTAAAGAACTTATGTGACCATGAGCTTCATTAGCCGGTCCGTAAACCGGAATTTTGTATTTTTCCAGCAAAGCTGAAACCCCACCCATATGATCGGCATGGTGGTGGGTGATAAAGATGGCTTGCGGAACATAATTAAAATGCTCTATTGCTTCAATGACCGGTGTTTCATCACCGGGATCGACAATGATTATTTGTTTTTGAGCATGCTTTTCGGGTAAACCGTGGATAAACCAGATATAATTATCGTCAAAAGCAGGCACATAGCTGATATTTATAGTGTTCATAAACTTTTATCTAACATATTGTGTGCCTCTTTGTGTGCTTCTGTCTTATTTGCCATTTGTGCATGTTTGCAAAGCGACAGCGGCAACAATATTTGGCTGAAGACTCTTATCAAACATAAACCTGTCCGCTGTCTTATTTGCAGGTGAAGATGTTTGCAAAACGACAGCGGACAAGTTTATTGGCTGACGGCTCTTATTATTACATAAATGATCTATAAAAATGAATAATCCTAACAATTTATTTTCTTTTTCCAGGCCTCCTTCTGATCCTCCTTCAGATCCTTCTTCTAACTTTTCTTCTAAGAACAGGTCGCTTGAAAATAAGGGAAAAGATGATCAATTCGCTGATCCGTGGTTAATCGTGCGCGACTGGTATGCCAGTGAACTCGGGCAGGTATTAGTCACTGTAGAAAAACAAATTTTAAACCGGCAGCTTGAGCATTTTTTTGGTTATAACCTTATTCAATTAGGTGCTCTTGAACATATAGACAGTCTGAATAATGAATCAAGACGATTGATTTTTAATTCAAAAATATCCAATCAATTTATTTTTGAATCATTGCTGTATCATAATCAAGTGAATGTTTCCAGTCATATTAATACCCGCTTTGATGAACTTCCTGTGCAGAGTAATTCAATAGATGTTGTAATTTTACCTCACACATTGGAATTTGAAAGTAATCCACATCAGATTCTCAGAGAGGTAGAACGGATTCTTGTAGCAGAGGGTAAAGCTGTTTTTTTAGCTTTTAACCCAATGAGTTTATGGGGCTTGTGGCATAAATATTGTTACATTAAAGCGAAAAGCAGGGCGAAAAGTAGATACTCTGAACAAGTACCATTACCATTACCTTCCTGTGGACACCTCATTACTCAAAGACGTTTAAAAGACTGGTTACAATTGCTTGGCTTTGACGTTGAATTAGTTAAAGGCTATTTTTACAGACCACCATTACACAATGCAAATTTATTAAAGCATCTGGAATTTATTGAAAAAGCAGGGGAATTATCCAGACTGATTCCTGCCGGTGCGTATATAATGACGGCAACAAAAAGAGTTTCAACACTCACTCCGATTCGTCAAAAATGGACACTTTCTAAAACATTAGTGGGCTCAAAGATTTCACAGCAGCCTGACGCTGGTTTCAAAAAAGAAAGACCATTAAAAAAATCACATAAATAATTGACAAAAGGCAGTCTGGTCATTAATATAAATAACCAAGTGTTTTGCTTGGGTACTTGGTGGGGGTTTAATCTTATCAGGCTTTGATTACATTAGGAGTTATTACGTTTTATGAAGATCTCACACGCCA
This sequence comes from Pseudomonadota bacterium, assembly GCA_030632745.1. Taxonomy (GTDB): domain Bacteria; phylum Pseudomonadota; class Gammaproteobacteria; order GRL18; family GRL18; genus GRL18. The sequence goes on from DAOVUE010000070.1 coordinate 4,518, forward strand.
AAAGTTTAAAAGAAAGTTTAAAAGAAAGTTCAAAAATATTTTTTTATAGCATTTTCCTTTCACTTATTCTATCGACTTCAGTTTTATCAAATGATAAAACACAGAAAAGTATCACATTATCTGTCACTCTTGATCCCGCTTTACAAAATAGTCTGAATCCTGAACATACTCTTTTTGTCTATGCACGGGCTGCCAAAGGGCCGCGTATGCCCCTGGCAATTGTCAGCTACAAAGCAGGAGAGCTTCCACTGGAGACACAATTGGATTCCAGTATGGGTATGATGCCGCAGATGTCATTAGCAAATTTTCAGCAGGTCGTTTTTCTGGCACGCATCACAGCAAGTGGTAATGCTATACCTCAAAAAGGTGATCTGATAGGAGAAACTATTCCTTTAGAATGGCAAAAACTGGATAAACCTGTTTCTATTGTTATTAACAGACAGTTTGATCAATCACTTGTTCAAATGAACAGAAAATAAATAAGCGCGGGGGGTAAATAGGGTGACTATAGATAGAGCGAAAGAATTAATTGCTGTTCAGGTTGCTATGGGGGGCGGCTACAATAGAAATTCTGTGCGTCTGCTGCTGCATGAAGTGAGCCGTGAATATGGTCAGCAAGGGGTTGATCAATTAATCAGCGAATTTTCTCTCGATGAAAAATTTGGTTTGCAGCCGGGAGAAGCAATTAAACCCTGAGTTTATCTATCCACTATCCACTCTATACCTACTTATTACAGGCTAACTACAGGCTATAGACTCACTACAGGCTCACAAATTTGCAGATTAAAATTTGCCCCCGGATAGATGAAATCGATCCAATACAATGGAATGCCTTAATTGAGGATAACAATCCCTTTTTACGCCATGAATTTCTGTCTGCTCTGGAGACACATGGTTGCGTGGGGGAAACTTTTGGCTGGATACCAGAACATATTGTTATCTATGAACAACAACAACTTGTTGCAGCCATGCCGTTATATAAAAAATATAATAGCTATGGTGAATTTGTGTTTGATAATGCCTGGGCTGATGCCTGGCAACAAAATGGCTTTCACTATTACCCCAAACTCGTCTCTGCAATCCCATACACTCCAGCTATGGGACAGCGCTTATTAGCTAAAGCATCATCGGTCGAAACTTATTATCCCATTTTATTAAAAGCCGTCACAGAGCTTGCTGTTCAGCTCAATGCCAGTGGTTTTCATATCCTGTTTCCGGAAGCACAGCAGCAAAAGTGGCTTGCAGAGCAGGGGATGATGATACGCCATGATTGCCAGTTTCACTGGAGCAATAAAAACTATTCAAGTTTTGATGATTTTCTGGCACAGCTGTCATCCCGAAAAAGAAAAAATATTATTAAAGAGCGCCTCAGTGTAAAAAATGCAGGCGTTGCCCTGAAGCGAATGAATGGCCATCAGGCAAGTGAGCAGGATTGGAAAAAGTTCAGCCATTTTTATAAACGTACTTTTACTGAGAAGTGGGGTATAGCAACATTAAATTATTCTTTTTTCAGAGAAGTTGCTCAAAAATTGCCTGAACAGGTACTCTTAGTTATGGCCGAACAGAATAATGAATGTGTTGCCGGTGCTTTGATGTACCATAGCGATACAACATTATACGGTCGATTCTGGGGCTGTGATAAAACCATCAAAGGATTACACTTTGAAAGCTGTTATTATCAGGGCATTGAGTATTGCATAGAACAGGGTTTAAGTGTGTTTGAACCGGGAGCTCAGGGGGAACATAAAGTCGCACGGGGTTTTGTACCGACTGTGACGCGTTCTGCCCATTTTCTTATGGAAAATCCCTTTAAACAATCTATTGATCGTTTTATAGAACACGAAAAAAACAATGTTTTGCATTATATTGATGATGTGAAGCAACATCTACCCTACAAAAAAACAGCGACAGGTGCAGCTAAAAAATGAAACCCTTTTCAGAATCATGTGAGCAAAACAAAGACGTTATTCTCAACGTCATAAAACCTCTTCTGTCTGCCAGTACACGTTTACTTGAAATTGGCAGCGGCACTGGTCAGCATGCTGTGTATTTTGGCCATGCTATGCCGCATTTACAATGGTATACCAGTGATCGTAGTGAGTCGTCACTAGGTGGCATTCAAATATGGCTTGATGATGCTGCTGCAAATAATGTGAATGTCGCTAATGTGCACTCACCATTTGTTCTGGATGTCATGCAAAATAATTGGCCCGTTACAGAATTTGATGCTGTTTTTATGGCCAATACACTGCATATTATGTCCTTGCCTCAAGTGGAGGCGTTGTTTAAACAGGCACCCTTATTATTACAAAAGGAAGGACTCTTCCTGGTTTACGGACCGTTTAATTATAATGGTCAATATACCAGTGACAGCAATAAACAATTTGACGGCTGGCTGAAGTCTCGTGATCCCGATAGCGGGATTAAAGATTTTGCAGTGATTGATGAGCTGGCACAAGAAAGTGGTTTAAAATTACAGGCTGATTATGAAATGCCGGCCAATAACCGTATCTTATGCTGGCAGAAAATCATTTAAATAAAAGAAAGGATAAAAAGTGACCAATAAAGTGTATATCTATACTGATGGTGCCTGTAGAGGTAATCCCGGTCCTGGAGGGTGGGGGGCTTTAATGCGTTTCAATGATACTGAAAAAGAATTTTTTGGTGGTGAACAGGAAACGACTAATAATCGTATGGAAATGACAGCATCTATCCAGGCACTTGCTCAATTATCACGTCCCTGTGATGTGATTATCACTACCGATTCTCAATATCTGCGCAAGGGTATTACGGAATGGATTGTTAACTGGAAAAAACGTGACTGGAAAACAGCTAATAAAAAGCCGGTAAAAAATACAGATTTGTGGAAACAACTGGATGAACTGGTACA
>DAOVUE010000098.1 GCA_030632745.1 Pseudomonadota bacterium
AAGAGACAAAAGAAGGGGGAACCGGTCGGATAAGTGCTTATGAAACGATTGCACAGTATTGACGTATAAATTGAGATAAACCATAATAACACCAAAATGGTTTACATTGAGGATAATAAAATGCCGACACTTACACTAAAAAATATTCCTGATAATCTTTATGATCAAATAAAAGAAGCTGCAAATGCTCATCATCGTAGCCTCAATCGTGAAATATTATATTGTGTTGAAAAAACACTGAATACACACAAAATTAATGTGTCTGACCATCTTGAAATTGCACATAGCTTACGCTTAAAAACGCAAGATCATGAGTTAACAGAAGAAATTCTATATGATGTAAAGAATGAGGGACGCCCGTGATTGTTGTTGACACAAATATAATTGCTTATTTGTACATAACAGGCAAGTATTCAAAACAAGCGGTCAATCTGCTGAAAAAAGATTCAAATTGGCACTCACCCTTGTTATGGCGTAGCGAACTACGAAATGTTTTAAGTCTATATTTACGTAAAGAGTTACTTAGTTTTGATGATACTCTTTTTATTATGCAACAAGCTGAAAGTTTACTTTCAAATAATGAATATGAGGTATCTTCGGTTAGTATTATGAGACTAGTTCAGTCAAGCAGTTGTTCCGCTTATGATTGTGAATTTGTTGCTTTAGCGAAATATCTGAATGCACCGTTATTAACCTCTGATAAAAAAATTCTGAGAGAATTTCCTGAGATAGCAATAAATTTAAATTCTTATGTAATCTGACTTTATCTGTTAATCGCAAGCCGCCATTTTCACTTATCTTTTCACTTATCAATACCAGCTGCTTATTTCTTCTAACTTCAAGCGGGTTTTATCCCCGGGTTGTTCTTTTCTATAGCCGAAAGCCACCATGTGAGCTACTCTGAATTCTGCACTGTCTATAGCAAATTCTTCTGCTAATAAAGTATTTATTTTCTCTTCGTTAAAACCTTCGATAGGGCAGGAATCTATTTTAATAAAAGCCGCGCCACTCATCATATTGGCTAAAGCAATGTAAGTCTGCTTCATGGCCCAGTCCAGCATAGTTTTATCATTTTGGGTCAGTTTAAAATCGTGCAGCTGAAATTCTTTATAATAAGATTTACGTGCTATACGTCCCTGTTCAGGAATATGATGAATCTGTTTCATCATATATTCAATATAATCACTATCAAAATGCATACTTTTTGCTGTTCTTGCCAGAGTAATAACAAAATGACTGGCAGTGGGAAGAGTTCCCTGTGCTCCCCAGGTATGTTGTTTTAATTTTTCTCTTAGAGAGGGATCCTGAACGATTAGAAATTTCCACGGTTCAAAGCCAAATGAACTGGGAGAAAGACGTGCACATTCAAGAATGTATAGAAAATCTGCATCTGATATTTTTCTTGTCTCATCAAAGACTTTACAGGCATGGCGAAACTGCATCATGTCAATAAATTGCTGCTTCATAATATAATTGAACCTAAGATTTTTTATAGAAGATGCTTATTGTATATTACTATAAGCAAGGGAATCAAAAAATATGAAGACTGACTGGAGGGGATTATGACTATAGCAAGGTGCTTTTTCTATCAATATGCAATGGGGGGGAGGTTTGCATGTTACAAAAAGCACCTTGCTATAGTCACACTTTCTATATTCAAAAAACGATTGTCTTAAAAAAATGGGTGGAAAATAAATTCCACCCGGGACAGAACAAGGAGGAGATATCTGTCAAGAGTGCGTGTTTCTAAAAACTTCTATGCTAAGGGTAAAAATTTAGTCACATGATTTACAGGAGCTAATGCCGAGTAATGGGTAAAAAGGACAGAAATTAAACAGTCCGGTAAGAAGAGGAATAACACCGATCCAACCCCAAAGGCTCATGGCGGGTACAAAGAAGGTTGAAGCTATTAATGCAATACCAACGATTATACGTAATATCTTGTCAATTCCACCAACGTTTTTGTTCATTATCTGTTCCTTAAATTCGATTAATTATTTATTTAACTTGTGTGTATTGTGCCAGTTAATTGTTATAAGTTAAGTGATATAGTCACCTAAAATACATAATAAGCAAATTAATAAAGTTAAGGAATCGCTCAAGGCTATGCTAATAAGCTCAAGGCTATGGCAATAAGTTTGTTAGTGCATCATGATTAAGAATTTCGATTTTCCCTCGCTTGAGATTAACCCAGCCCTTATTTTCAAACTCTTTGAGTTGCCGGCTGATCACTTCACGGGCTGAACCCAGCTCTGTAGCCAGAGCCTGATGAGTTGTATGAATGGGTGTGTTAACAGAGCCATTCTGAAGTAGATATTTTGCCAGTCGTATGTCTAATTTGGCAAAACTTATTTCTTCAACTAATGTAATCAGTTTTATTAAACGATCACCATAGGAGTGGAATACCTGCTTTCTAAACGCTTTGGATTCACCCATATATTGTTCAAAAATCGGCCTGGGTATAGCCAATGCGACAACATCGGTTTCCGTAATACCCTCAGCTGGGTAGTCTTCAGAAGAAATTAAACAGCTGGTGGTCAGAACACAGGAGCCGCCGCTGGTAATATGATAAAGTACAATTTCACGACCATTTTCTGCCCGGGTGATCACCTTGACCGAACCGGAGATAACCAGTAAATAATTAAGACATTGGTCCCCCTGATGAAAAATAACAGTTCCTTCCGGAATCGTCATTTGTTGAGAATGATCCAGTATATTGCTACCATTTTTTCCAGTTGCTTCATTAAGTGTTGGAAAAAGACGTAATATAGTATTTGTTAGTTGCATAATTTTTATTATTTACCTGGTCAGTAATTTAATCTATTTTGATTCCAAAAAATTAAGTTTATGAGATAAGCTCCTGAATTTTTTGCTGCATACCTCTTTTACCCTGTAAACCACCTGTATGTATGGCAATGATTTTACTCCCTTTAGGAAAAAAATCACCCTTTATCATATCCATAACAGCATAGATCATTTTAGCAGTGTATATCGGGTCAAGTTCTATGCCATGAGTTTGCTCAAATTCCTGCATGAACAGTGCGAGCGGCTTATTAATTTTACCAAAGCCGCCAAAATGATAATCAAAGAATAGCTTCCAATTCCGCTCTTGTCTGGTCAGTGATTTTCTGCATGTCTGCGGTAAAATTGAAGAAATCGTTTTGTGTAAATATTCAACTCCCTTTAATGCAGGAAAGCCTAATATGTCAGCATGATGAACTTTAGATTTGCTGATACCTGAAATAATTCCCGCCATAGTACCTCCTGTTCCGCAGGGTATTGCGATATAATCAGTCTCACGGGGAATAAAAGATACGATTTCTGCCGCACCTTTAACTGCCAGTTCATTGGTACCGCCTTCGGGTACGATATAAATATCCCTGGCTTTTGATCTTAAAAAGAACGGATCATCTTTTATCAGCATTGATTTCAGCTGTTCAATGATCTCTGGTGTATGCTTGTTACGATACGTTTTGCGGTCAATATAATACAGCTTCATAGCATTTTTTACTGCATCTGACAGCGTCGGATTGAGCGGCAGGTGTTCTTCTCCCCGAATAATACCCACAGTATTAAATTGACAGGCTTTACCCGCTGCAGCTAATGCGTGGATATGATTAGAGTAGGGGCCGCCAAAACTTAATAATATTTGACATCCCTGCTGTCTGGCCTCTATTAAGTTATATTTTAATTTAAACCATTTATTGCCTGAAATAACAGCATCAGTTTGATCTGTTCTTAATATACTGAGAGAAATAGATTTTTCAATCAATAGTGGATGAGAAATTTTATTAATTGCCAGCGGCTTAAGCAGTTCTAACTTCAGCTCTGGTTTTAGCTCTGCTTTTAGCTTTGCTTTTAGTTGTGGTTTCATAGACAAATCATACTATAATAGTACACTTATTGAGTAAATATTTAACAGGCAATGAAAAAACAAATACCCTTTTCTTTCCAGGCACCGGAATATGCCACTCTGGATAATTTTATTGTAGGGGCCAATGAGCAACTACTTTTTTCTTTAAAAAATGATAGTGAACAGCTTATCTACCTATGGGGTGATAAAGGCTCCGGGAAGACTCATCTGCTTGAGTCTATAGTGCTTTACTATCATTCATTAGAAAAAAATGCGATCTATATTCCTTTGCAACTGGATGATAACCTCGAACCTGAACTATTGGATAGTCTGGAAAGTTTTGATTTGGTCTGTCTTGATAATATTCAGAATATTGCAGGACATGAACTATGGGAAGAGGCTTTATTTGATTTTTTTAATCGAATTCGTGAAGCGGGGGGACGATTGATTCTTGCTGCTGAGCAAAATGCACATAATCTTCCTGTTAAACTGGCTGATTTACGCTCACGACTCAGCTGGGGAATCACTTATCAGATTAAAACGCTCAATGATGATGACAAAATATCAGCCTTAAAATTCAGAGCCCATCAACGGGGCTTTCAAATGAATGATGATGTGGCCTGTTATCTGATGAAACATGCTCCCCGTGATATGTCCGGTTTAATGAGCTTATTAGATAAGCTGGATTATGCCACCTTAGTTGAACAGAAAAAACTGTCCATTCCTTTTGTGAAAAAATATTTATGATTTTTTCTTTTCAATTTTAAAGATTCTTGCATACATGACGCAGCCGAGATACATCATTATTGCAGCCAGGGTTTCCAAAACTCCGGCATACCAGATTTCAGGATGAGCTGAAACTTCTGTGATACCATGAGCAAAATAGGCCAGGGATAAAAAACTGGCCCATTGATAAGTGTAAGTATTATTATTGATTAAACCTCTCATGGGAAACAATAACGGCCCGGCAATGACCAGTAAAACAAGTGCCGTTGGAAACTGTTCCGAGGGAATAAGCCAGACAATATTCAGCATTAAAATAATGAGCAGCGAAAAATAACCTGTTAAGGCCAGATTTTGAGCCAATAGGAGTTTTTTCTGCTTTTCGTGATCTGTGTTGTTGTGCATAAACCGTTCTTAGTAAAAAGAATTAGCTGAAAAGAGTTAGCCGAAAAGTGAGCTAAAGTAGTTTTTTTGCTATTGCTGCAACTCTCTGACCCAGCGCAATACATAAGTTTTTTTCATCCTGACTAATGGGCAGGTTGCTTTCTTTGCCAGCCAGATGGCTGGGTCCATAAGGTGTACCACCCGTTGTGGTTGAAAGTAACTCCGGCTCACTATAGGGTGTGCCGACTAATAACATGCCATGGTGTAAGAGAGGAATCATCATAGATAATAAAGTGGATTCATGACCACCATGAAGGCTGGATACGGAGGTAAACAATCCTGCAGGTTTCCCGGATAAATGCCCGGACATCCAGTTAGCGGAGGTTGAATCAATAAAATATTTCATAGGAGCCGCCATATTACCAAACCGGGTTGGACTGCCTAATACAAGTCCGCTGCATTGTTCCAGATCCTGTGTTGATACATAAGGAGCACCCTGTTCAGGAATGCTGTTATGTGTCGCCTCACACACACTTGATACTTCAGGAACCGTTCGTAATAAAGCACTCATTCCTGTAACTTTTTCAACTCCACGGGCAACCAATTGAGCCATTTCTTCAGTGGCTCCATGGCGTGAATAATATAAGACTAGAATTTCTGACATTGTTTTATTCGCATGTAATACTGTTTTACCGGTTCTGGTGATGGCTGATTTTATCTAATTCAGGGATTAATTGCACAACATAATTCAATTTTTTCAGTATACAATGTTAAAGATTCTCCAACTCTTACGTGCTTTTATTTATTTTTAGAAACAGATGATGAATAGGAGGCATTTAAATTAATTTCACCTTTTTCTTTGAAGGGTATGCCGAACAAACTGCTACGGGTATAAATACGGCCACTCAATTCATATTTGAAAGGCTTTGAATTGAGTTTCTGCAGGCTATTCATCTGTCGAATTAAACCAAAAATAGTACCTGTTATAGTGACGTTAACAACAATTTCCGACAATGGATCAAGCTTGAATGCCTCATTACTAACACCGGATGCAAAGTCCCTGTCATTCAATTCGATATCAAAACTCATGCCGTCAATATTGAAGGTATTCTTGCTGCGATTCATAATACGCAGGCGGACTCGATATTGCTGCTCCATCAAGGATGATTCCAATATCTGCATACTCGATATATTGATTTTGAATTGCTCAGGTTTTATATCAAGACCTGCGCAAGCTGAGAGTATAATAAAAAGAAAAAAAGAAATAACTGTTTTTAGCATGTGAATACCATTCTTAAGCAATTATAAAGAAATATAGAATATTTTGGCAGGATATTAAATTAAGTCAATATTAGTATTG
>DAOVUE010000068.1 GCA_030632745.1 Pseudomonadota bacterium
ACCCAACTATAACGCTTTGGGTCAATTTCAAGTAAATGACAACGTAAAGAATTTTTATCTGATTTATTAGCACGCTTAAATATACTTTTTAATTCATAATCCATAGATTTTTCACTAAAGCCATTTTCAATAGCCTTAGCATACCAAGCCTGTCCCAAGTCATAAGAACCTGTTTCCATATTAACCGCACCTAACAAAGTGCATGGACGAAAATCTTTTTTGGTTAGCTCATGAGCTTTCTCCCCTAGCATCAAAGCATCTTTACTTTTATTTAGATCACGCTTTACACCACCATGAGTTGTGTAAATTGCAGATTTTAGTTTTACATTTTTTAAACCAGATACCTTTATAGCATCCAGCATTAAATCAGCTACCTGTGATTTCCCACACTTTCGGTAATGGCTACTGGCATTTACAACCAACCAAGGGTCTTTTTTCTTTTTGAACTCAGATGTATAAAAATTAGCTTCATTACTATGAAACCTATTCTTAAGCAAATTTGTAAAATATTCTTCTCCATCCAGATAAAGCCAGGCAATGTCGCCTTCAGATAGACGGTTACCATTATCTACGCACCGAAGAATTTTCATAAGTTTCTGAAAATCTTTCCTCTCAATAAAGCAATAAAGATCATATTTATTTCTTAATCTCAACTGTTTTGCTTTAGCAATATTCTTGGGATCATTATCATAAGCCCGTTTTCTTTCAGCCGCTTCCCGTTGCCTAGCTGCTGTAGCCAGTTCTCTAGCCTCCTTTAATTTAGCCTGTTTTAATCGTTCTTCAAGAGCATCTCTTTCTGCAGTTAAACGACGATCTTTTTGTTCTAATTCAGCAACAATTAAATATTCAGAAAAAGAGGTTTGTTTTTTTGCATAACTAAAAAGAGCCAATAATTTCCTACTTTTTAAAAAAGTTAATGCTGTGTTTGAAACTGGCTTCTCTCCAATCTCCAAATTATTCAAAATCTTAGATAACATTGCACTAGATATATTTGCAGAGCTTAGATCCTCAACAAGAAACTTTACTGCTATTTGATTAAGAGCCATTTTTTACCTATATTTCCTTTTGGAAGTCATGGCTAGAATCATGATTTCTTACACTTACAATTTAACATAAACTCGGTTATACGAAGGTGTTACGGGGTAATGCTTATCACCAATAATTAATCATTATAGTATAACAATTCCGGTATTTTATTCCTGTCTCATTAAACGGAGGTTTAATGAGACAGATTTTTCAATGACAAAAAACGCCTGTATTCAGGTTAAATCTGTTGCATTTAACCATCTCATAAATCATAATCTCAATTACTCGTCAATCTCTCTATAGTTGAGACTTTACCAATGGAAAAACAGAAATCTGGAAAATTAATCGGCTATGCACGTGTCAGCACTGAAGATCAAAACCTTGATCTCCAGATTGATGCACTGAAAAAAGAATCCCACTGTTTACAGAACAGAGCAACCCTCAGTTAGAGCAATACTATTCTAATTATAAAGTTCCCGTGTTGTTGGACGGTGAGTTTATTGTCTGGGATTCGATGGCAATTTTAGAGTATTTAGCGGAGAAATTTCCTCAGCACAAAGGCTGGCCTGAATCATTTGAAGACAGGGCGATGGCACGCTCAATGTGCGCCGAAATGCATTCCAGCTTCAGCGCAATGAGAGATGAGCTGCCGATGAACTGCAAAAAAACATTTTCTGCCATAAAACTCTCAGATGAAGCCAGTGAAGATATTGAACGCATTACCGCTCTATGGCGTTATTTTCGTAGACGATATATGAATAAGGGCCCCTGGTTATTTGGCCATTCTTTTCAAAGTTCGGTGTTAGTCCTCATCATCCAGGTCAATGTGGGCTTCAGGAGGCAGCTGAGTGATAAATTCCTGAATCATTCGAACATGCTCGGCTTCTTCATCACGCAGCTCAGAGAAGAGAGTTTTAACCTTGTCATCATTCACATACGAGAGAGCCTCATCATAGAAAGCAAAGGCCTTTTTTTCAGAAGCTAATACCAGCTGGAATGCTTTGAACGGAGACATGTTCCAGCGAACAGAACCAACTTCAGGTGCCTCCACATCGAACAGGGCATCTTTATTGACCACAACAGGTGTATCAGCGAATAATGCTTTGCGTTGCTGAATGAGTTCATCAGCATGTTTTTTTTCACTCTCAGCCATTCTTCTAAATACATCAGCAGCATCATCGGGATAGCGATGTCCGAGCTGATGAGTAAAGAGCGTATAACGCTCAAAAGCCTCAACCTCTACTAAAATTGCAATATCAAGGGCATCCATGAGATTGAGTTGAGAGAAGTCGATTTTTGGGAACATGATATCTCCGATAGTTATAGATGTGTCTATTTAAGCCATAAAAAGAGTCCAATCAACGGCTCGGTTATGCCTGAGTAATCTATCATAGAGTTCAATTGGGCGTCAATTAAGTATAGAAAAAGCAACGATTCTAAATGAGTTTTTTAATGAAAAACAGACAAATCACTTTTTTATGAAATGAGGAGATATTTAATATGATTCAATGTTAATCTTTTCTCATAAACCACATTGAAAACGTAAAACATAATGCGCCAAAAATGATTAGAGCATGATATTCAAAATAGGTAATAAAACCTGAACCCAGTGTCGTTAATGATGCCAGATTCTCAGGGGATTTATGTTCAATGATGCCGGAAACACCAAAAAAAATCACAAATAAAGATAGAGTAAATAAAATAGTATGGACAGTTTTTAAAAAAGACCCATGGCCGATATTCATAATATTATGGTATTGCTTATACATATTTCATGTCCTACTCTCTTAATTACGTTGAACCATACAATACCTGAGAAAATTAATCAAGTATTAAAAAAGTATATAAATAATAAGCTCTTATGTAAAATAGAGGGATTAACCTTATTAATTAATAACAGGAATTCAAATTGGCCCAGGCTCTTATTGAGAAAGTGCAGAAATTAACTCAAGCGATGAGTTAACCGGTGCACTGCATTGAAATCCCGAACAAATATAGGCTACCCCATCACCCTGAATTCGACGTTCAGACAAGCCTTCCGGCAAGTCCCTATGGGTATTATCAATCGCCAGACAAAGCTGGTTGGGTGCATAGTTATTTTGACAAATAGTCTGCCACTCTTTAACGGTCTCTTGTGAGCCGCGAAGTACAATTATTCTAGGTGGAAACAGCATATCTTCTAAGGCTAATAATAAACTGGCATGTCCATAGGGCATTTGTTTCAAACGCGGCCATGCACAATGGATGGTTCTTTCTGCAGCTTCAATATATTGAGTATTGCCCAGGATATGGCCTAATCGACCTAAAGCAAATGCTGCGACAGCATTGCCGCTGGGAACGGATTCATCGGAAAAAGATTTAGGTCGAGTGATCAGACTTTCATGATTATTGGCAGTAAAGAAAAATCCGCCATTTTCTTTATCTTCAAACTCCAGCAGCAGCACATCAGCCAACTGTATCGCAAAGAGCATATCTTCAGTTTTCCAGCGTGATTGCAGCAATTCCAGCAGAGCATCCAATAAGAATGCATAATCATCAAGATATGCCGTTAAGCGAGCCTGACCATCCTTATAGGTTGCCAGCAAGCGATTATCGACCCATAAGGTGTTTTTGATAAAGTCTATAGATTTTTCAGCGGCCTCAATATACTCTGACCGCTTTCTTTGGGACTGATTGCTTTGCTGCTGCTGAAAAACCCGCCCGGCTCTGGCTAATCCCTTAATCATTAAAGCATTCCAGGAAGTCAGTATTTTCTCATCCCGACCCGGTTTTATACGTTGTTCACGTTGCTCAAATAACAGGCTTCGTGCTTTATCCAGCAATGAATCAAGCATTTCAACTGACAAAGCAAAATGTTTTGCCAGTTCATCCCTGTCTCTATAAATATGCAGATTCCAGGCACCTTCAAAATTACTGTCTCTATCCAGCCCGTAATGAGCAGCAACGATCGGATAAAGCCGCTTATCTGCCTGCAGTATTTGCTTCACTTCATCCCTGTCCCAGACATAAAACTTACCTTCCTGCCCTTCCGTATCGGCATCCAGGGTAGAATAGAATCCGCCTTCAGGTGACTGCATTTCCCGTATTGCCCAGTCCGCAGTCTCTTCTACGGTACGCTTAAAAAGAACCGAATTGGACCTATCGCTTGCTTTTGACAGCTGCTCTGACAACTGCCAGGCATCGCAATAAATACTGAGCAGTGGTCCGTTATCGTAAAGCATTTTTTCAAAATGGGGGATCATCCAGTAGTCATCGACCGAATATCGGCATATTCCACCGCCAAGATGATCATAAACACCACCGGAAGCCATTTTTTTCAGGCTGAACATGACCATTTCCAGTCCGCTGCTATCATTCTGACCTTGTTGTACAGTTAAATTTTGATAGTGCATCAGACCTTCAAGACTGGACAGATGCGGAAATTTTGGTGCCTGGCCAAAACCACCATTGACCGAGTCATAGGCCTGCTTTAATTCTTCTCTGAGAAAATTAAACGGTTCGGCACTGATTGCTTCCCGGTCATTGTTATGGGGCTTTTGATAATCTTTTAGTGCCTGCTGCAGAGCATTTTTGGAGGCACTGACTTGTTCCTGACTGTTATGATAAAAATCAGACAACTGCTGCAGTAATTCAGGAAATGCCGGCATTTGATAGCGTGCTTGCGCAGGGAAGTAAGTCCCTGCATAAAAAGGCAGCTGATCTTCCGGTGCCAGAAAGACCGTTAAAGGCCATCCTCCCGGACGGTTAAGCATTAATTGATGAGCAGTCTGGTAGATTTTATCCAGATCGGGACGCTCTTCCCGATCCACTTTGATATTAATGAAATGGCTATTCATTATTTCTGCAATGGCTTCATTTTCAAAGGATTCATGAGCCATTACATGACACCAGTGGCAGGCAGAATAACCAATAGAAAGCAGAATGGGTTTGTTCTCTTTTTTTGCTAATGCCAGTGATTCTGCATTCCAGGCATACCATTGCACCGGATTATGGGCATGCTGCAGCAAATAGGGACTGGTTTCATTGATAAGCTTATTGCTGTGGGATTTCATTAATTTTACTCACCTGCTTTCTGTGTTCTTAGGGCCATGGAAACTTTAGCCAAACTGAAAAAGCGCTTAGCCATAAGTCGGCATACTGCGATCAACGAGCTGAGACCAGGCAGCAACTCCACCGGAAAGATTAGTGACATGCTTAAACTGAGCCTGTTCCAGAAACTGTCCGACCATTCGACTGCGAATACCATGATGACAAACCACAATAATTTCCTGCTCCGGATCCAGCTTATCCAGTTGATGGGGAATAGTCTGCATAGGAAAAAGCTCTGAGCCTTTGATATGACAGATATCATATTCCCAGTTTTCCCGGACATCGAGCAACAAGGGCTTGTTAGTGGTCGATTCTAAATATTCATGAACTTGCTGTGGACTCATTTCCTGCATTTGAGTGTTCCTTAAAAGTATTTGATATGAACATTAAATGATAACCAACTGAAATGGTCAGGTAACATTGTTTGACATCGAATAATTTGTAAACATTGAATCAGTAACATATAAAACATAGGGATATAGACTTGATGGCAGAGCATTCAGATAAAGAGTGTTAACACACCGGTATAACCATATAATTTATTATGATGAACTTCACCATTGGCAAAGAAACCGGTCAAAGGGAAATCACCGAGGGTGTTATGTATCATCTTTATTTCTTCAGAGTTTTTGCCAAATTGCTCTCTGCCGCGCCCCAGACAGGAAATGTAAATACCGCCTTTAGGCTTTTGTTTCAGACGCCTGGAAATTTTATCCAGCATATGCTGCATATCTTCAATTGCAGTTTGTTTATTACGTTCACAAAAGATTATTTCATGACCTTCAATGAGGGAATCATTAATTGCAAATAATTTCTGTGCAGCATCAACACCGATCAGATTACGCACGGTATAATCACTTTGATCACTGCCGGTAATACACAAGCCCATAAAAATTTCACCGGCACGTTCTTTTAATTCACTGATATCAGTGATTTTAAAATCCTGCATCAAGGCATCCAGTGCGGGCTCACTTTTTTGATCTGCAACAGCAAGACTGTAAAGCACATTATCTTTTGCGCGGGTGATCGTTCGTTTAGCGCCAATGGGACGACACCCCTGACTTAGATTGGTTAACACGGGAATGTTTTCTGAAAAAAACACCCCGGAGACACCACCACCAGTAAACATCTCATCAGAAACCTGATATTGATTATCCCTGGATGAGGTCAATCCACCCACCAGAAAACACTCTTTAACCTGATGCTGGATGTCTTCAATCAGATTTTGTGTCTGCGGATAAAAGGGATCACCATGAATAATGCCGAAGTTGGTCAGGTATTTGTCTGGCCACCAGTCCAGCAACGCCATATCGCTGATATTTTTAACCAGAGGAAGCATGGTGAATTCATTAACATCAAATTTTGCCAGCATAATGCTGACTGCAGGTCGATCATACCACTCTTGCCCGGAGGCAATAATTCCGACACCAATGGTTCCAAGCCAATGTTCAATGCCGGTTTGTTTCTTGCATTGTTGTAATAAATCAGGATAGTCAGCTGACATGGCATCGGTGACGTAAATAAAAGCAAAATTAAATTCCACCGGGCTTTTCTCAAGTTGTGCAACACAGTCCGAAATCACCGTCCGGGCATCATCATGCTGACAACTTATATGTAAAAAACTTTCCATTGCTCAGTTAATCCTATGTAGTTTGTAGTGGGCAGCCAATTCTGGGTATAGAAAATAATATCTATTGCCGATTGCTGCGCTGCAAATGTGCATAAGGCGGCAAAGTCTGTAAGCGATTATCCTTCAATGCCTTACCTATAGTGAAATGATAAAGACTCTGGAAGGTGTCATCATCTGCCTCTAAACCCATCAGATCATGTACACCGTCATCAAAATAACAACCAATGCCGGTACCACGAAACCCAGCTGACTCAGCTTCCAGATAAAACACCTGACCCAGAATACCCGCTTCCCAGAATAACTGCCGGTAAAGCCATGGAGTTTGAGTCAAATTCGCCTGGTACTCAGCTACCAGTGCAAA
The DNA here is from genome assembly GCA_030632745.1 of Pseudomonadota bacterium. Lineage (GTDB taxonomy): Bacteria > Pseudomonadota > Gammaproteobacteria > GRL18 > GRL18 > GRL18. The sequence goes on from DAOVUE010000068.1 coordinate 7,107, forward strand.
ACTCAATACACCATCACTGGCAATATCCTGATGACAGGATAAGGTTTTTGCAGCCTCTCTGGCATCGCCTGCTGCCAGACGAAATAATTGCAGATGTTGCGGACACAATTTGGGTTTAAGCCATTCATATTCCTGTTTTAAACGGGTCTGAAATTGTTTTTCTATTTCATCATTACGTAAGAAAAGATACAAACCCGACTCAAGACCTTCGACTCGATGTATAAAAATAAGAAAATGTATCCTGTGCTGCCATGAAATGCTATCCAAAGGCGGTATTCCCTGGCGCGGCAAGGTTAAATCCAACATTCGATACAACATCTCTTCAGTAAACAATAGTTCAGTGACTAAGCGTCCAGCAGCACTGC
>DAOVUE010000294.1 GCA_030632745.1 Pseudomonadota bacterium
ACAAGAAAACAAGTCACCATTTGATATCCCTGGAATCAAAACCAAAGCAACAATGCAAGACATTTTAAATGCAGTTCAGGAATCAAGATCAAGCTAACTAAAATATGCACTGGTAAAAAAAAGCTTGAGGTTTATTAATAATAGATTTTTTTACACATAGAATAAGAAACCAAGCTGGCCGGCAATCAATAGAGCAAATAGTGTATTAACCACACGCCCGGTATTTTTATTTTTTTTATCCGTCCAGTAATAGGCATTCCAGATGGGTTTGAAGGCAAATAATAAGAGTAATAATTGAATAATAATTGAGCTGATGAGCAGGTAATAGGACAGGAAGCTGGCTAAATAAAAAAAAGCTAAATTATAATTTGCTAAAAAGAAAAATCCGCCATAATACAAATACTCTATATTACCTGTGCGCATTTTTTGGGGATAAAAGTGCATCGTTAAGGCAAAAAAAACAAATCCGCCTATTCCCCATACCATTAGATAAAGATAAAACAGTTCAGGACTTATAATAAGTGATGCACTATTCAACAGACCTGTCTTTATGCTCAACCAGAAGATAAAGACTAAAGCTGTTTGTATAATAATGCCCAAACTCAGTAAATAAAGCGGATCAGTACGAATAGTACGCCAAAGTACTGATTCTTTCTTTTTATCCTGATTTCCTAATGGAATGGCAAGGCACATATCGATAATATCTTTGTTAAGTTGCGTATAGCCTGATTGTACAAATATTTTGACTCAACTAAAGTAACTTTAGTTACTTAATACCGACACCAACCGGAATAGCAAACAATCCTAATGGCGACGCCAATGATGAAACTTTGCCAGCCAGGTTAATATTTTTTCCGGTTTATGTGCCTGTTTCCACTGGCCGGCCACATATTTGTTGGCTTCTGCCAGAGTGGGATAAATATGAATAGTGGATAAAATTTTATTTAAGCCAATACCATGACGCATGGCAGAAACATACTCTGCAATTAAATCTCCCGCATGTTCTGCAACAATAGTAACGCCTAGAATTTTATCTTTTCCGGGTATGGTCAACACCTTGATAAAACCATGGGCTTCCTCATCGGCAATAGCACGATCCAGATCATCAATTTCAAAGCGGCTGGTTTCATAAGCAATGTTCTGCTCCTGTGCTTCCAGTTCATTCAAACCTACCCGTGCGACTTCCGGATCGGTAAAGGTTGCCCATGGTATGACAGAATAATCAACCTTAAACGCTTTAAATCCCCGAAATAAACTATTAACGGCTGCATACCAGGCCTGATGTGCGGCAGTATGAGTGAATTGATACGGACCGGCAACATCTCCACAGGCATAGATATTGGGGTAATTAGTTTGCAAGTACTCATTTACTTTAATGGTTCCCGATTTATTCAGAGGAATATTAAGGTTTTCCAGTCCAAATCCCCGGGTATTTGCCTTTCTACCCAGAGCAATGAGTAATTCATCAAACACAATCTGAACCTCTTCACCTTCCGCATCAGAACAAATAAGTGTTTTTTCACCCTCAATTATGGTAAATCGTTGCGCCTGATGCCGCAGGCGCAGCTCCACACCTTCTAATTTAAAACGCTTTTGAATCATGTCGGAGACATCAGGATCTTCACGTTTCATAATACGGGCATTACGCTCTAGCTGAATAACCTGACTGCCCAGACGGGCAAAACTTTGCGCCAATTCACAACCAATAGGCCCACCCCCCAGAATTAACAGTCGTTTGGGTAGTTGTTCCAAATCCCAAAGCGTATCCGATGTTAAATAAGCCATTTGTTCAATGCCTTCTATGGGGGGAACGAAGGGACTGGCACCGGTTGCTATAACAATATTGCGGGTAGTTAATACCCTCTCTCCAATTGTCACACTAAAGGGTGAGGTAATTCTTGCTTCACCCTGCAGGCATTCGACCCCAAGCTCAGTATAGCGTTCAATCGAATCATGAGGTTCTATAGTATGGATCACCCGTTGAATACGCTGCATGATGTCCTTGAAGTCAAAGTCAGCCTGTGCCGGGTGAAAACCAAATTCTTCGGCACGCTGTACATGAGCTTTAAATTTAGCTGAACGTATCAGTGCTTTGGAAGGAACACAACCGGTATTAAGACAATCACCACCCATTTTATGTTTTTCAACCAGAGTGACTTTTGCTTTTACTGCGGCGGCAATATAGGAACTGACCAGACCTCCAGCTCCGGCACCAATAACAATAAGATTGCGATCATAAGAGCCAGGTTTCTGAAACGGCGTATACACCTTGTTTGCCTGAATAATGGAGATAATCTTTTTAGCAATTAATGGAAAAAGCCCCAGCAAAGTAAACGATATAATTAACGGCAGTGATAAGATGCCTGAAGCAGATTCCAGCTGTGCTAATTGTGTTCCGGCATTAACATAAACCAGTGTGCCCGCCAGCATTCCCAGCTGACTAACCCAATAATAAGTCGTGGTTTTAATAGTGGTTAAGCCCATAACAAGATTAACCAGAAAAAATGGAAAAACAGGTATCAGGCGCAGTGTAAACAAATAAAAAGCACCTTCTTTTTCAATACCTTTATTAATATTATGCAGGTGATCAGCAAAACGCTGCTGAATAGTCTCACGCAGTAAAAAACGCGAGACTAAAAAAGCCAAAGTTGCTCCTATAGTACTGGCAAAAGAAATTAAAACCATACCCCATACCAGACCAAAAACAGCTCCCCCAATCAGGGTCAATAGTGCTGCACCCGGTATTGATAAGGCGGTAGAAATAATATAAATAGCAAAAAAACTCACCGACACCATGGTGGGATTGTCTTTATAATAAGCATCAAATAAAAGTTGATTTTCCTTCATATAAGAAAAACTTAAATAGTCTGACAGCCCAAGGGCATAAAAAGTCATAATAAAAAGACCAATGGCAGCTATTATTAGAATTTTTTTTGTACTCACTGCAATCAACCCTGTTAGTTATTTATGTTAAACGATTTACAGATAGAATACCCTCTATTACGGGGAATTAATAGAAGCAAAACTACCGTGAAAGCTCTCGGAATATACCTATTTATAGGCTTTTATCTTGTTTTATAAGGAGAAAATTGATTTGCATAATAAATTCTATATCGATACATCACGTATTAGGGTAGAATTAAGCATTAAATTAACTTTTTTGATTAGCTCTTATATTATCTCTTATACTAACCCTTAATATTAACCTTAAAGAATGTAAAACGCCCTATGCCTAATACTAAACCCCTACGTAAAACAAAAATTATTGCGACTATAGGTCCTGCCAGTGATTCCTCTGAAATACTAAAACAAATGATAGAAGCAGGGATGAATGTGGCCCGGCTCAACATGTCATTTGGTGTTGATGATGTTCAGCAGCAGCGTTTGGATCGTATTCGCCGGGTAGCAAAGGAAATGGGACGCCATATTGCCATTATGGCAGATACCAAGGGTATAGAAATCCGCACCGGAAAACTAGACGGTGGAACCACGGAACTCAAGGCTGCAGATTTATTTATCCTTTATTCTTATAAAAGAGAAG
>DAOVUE010000099.1 GCA_030632745.1 Pseudomonadota bacterium
CATATTTGTTTATCTTTTCTTTATTCATGGGGAAATATTACAATAAATCCATTTTTTGTACAATTTTATCAACATCTGATGGTATATCGACTGCTAAAGAACCCTGTTCAACTTCTACCATTGTAACCTTGATGCCTTGTTCTAAAAACCTTAAAATTTCAATATCTTCCACCTGCTCCAAAGGTGATTTTTTGCTTATGGCGTGAAATAATTCAAGGTGAGACTTAGAAAATGCATAGATGCAGACCTGTTTATAGGCAAAATGAAACTGACCATCTTTTGCTAATGGAATTGCCGCCCGACTCATATAGAGTAAAGAAGAATCTTTATTGCAAACGACTTTAGGCACATTAAGAGAGTCAAATTCTTCACGGGATGTAATCCTGCACATGGCATTAACCACCTGTTCAGGATTGGATAGATATTCATTAATCACAGAGCGTATATCAGCGGGATTAATTAACGGCTCATCGCCCTGCACATTGATAATAAAATCACAATTTAACTGCTCATTGGCTTCGGCAAGACGATCAGTACCGGTTAGACAGGTATCGGAAGTCATAATAAACTGACCGCCAAACTCCTTTACAGCTGCAGCGATAGTTTTATCATCGGTTGCCACAAATACCTTATCGCTGCCAACGGCATCACAGCAGCGCTGCCAGACATGCTGGATCATGGGCTTGCCGCAGATATCGACCAGAGGCTTGCCCGGAAAGCGTGATGATTTATAGCGTGCAGGAATAAGAACAGCGTAGTTCAGGTTCTTTAAATCAAGGGGATGCGTCATAGCAAAGGTCTTCCTGAAAAGAATGAATGACTGGGAAATGATGAGTTTTTGACATTTCTAACATTTTTTCTGTTACATTTGAATAGGGAGAATAAAAGATAAAGTCAATATTATTATCAACAGCAGCATTATAATCGGCAACAGCATCGCCAATAAATAATATTTTACTTCTGGTATTAGCGGGATAAGCATTGATGATGTTTTTTACATTAGTTGATTTTGTCTCAGGGCTGCCGACTATCGCTTTAAAATAATGATCGAGTCCTCTTTTTTTGAAAATTCGGATCAATTGATCCTGTTCAGAACCAGAAGCAATATATAGATCTTTATTGTCTAATGATTGTAATAATGATAAGGAACCATCAGTCATAGCTACTTGTAAATATTCATTCTCAACGGCTTGTGAATAATGCTGCAGAATGGTTTCCTGCAAATCAGCAGCCTTTTTACCTTCCAAACCCTGCAGGGTTTTAACAAAATACTGGCAATGATAAGAACGACTTTTACCAAAATTATTCTTGAAGGCATTCACTGCAGTCTCTATAAGCTCAGCTGGAAATTCAGAGGTTTTAAGTGCCGCACGCATGGCTGTTATTTTCATGTTGTTAGAATCTAAAATAACACCATCACAATCAAATATAATGACTTCATATTGATTAAAGCAGGGCATAAACAGATCCTTTGCTGATAGGATAGGTGGTGGGTGTTATGGCCATAATTTCTATTTTATTGCCGGATTCCTGTATTAAATGAAATAATGTAATCATCTCCTGCTGCCGTTTATCTGTCGATTGATAACCATCAAAACCTGCCAGAATAATTTTGTCTGCCTGTCCCTGGATGGCTGCAGATATGGCATAAGCAATGGTTAAATCATAAGGTATAATGCAGGAGTCAGTCTTCGGGGTGAACTTATTCTGTGCTATTTTTACACCATAATCGATAGAGTCGGGCAAAGAGTTAAGCTGACTGATTTCATCTTCTTTAAAACGATGTTTAGGATAAATTAAAGGTTTGTTGAGTTGTTGATAATGACTAAAATCAGATAGAAATTTTAAATTATGAGAAATACAAAAATAGTCAAACAGGGATTTATTAATTTTATCAACGACATTAATGCCGATAACGATGGGCCGATGTTTTTTAATATAAAGCTCCAATGCCCGTTTATGCTGTTCAGTCCCCGGTGCATTAGCAATAATTAACACATCACGGTTTTTAAATATCGGCTTGAGCAACTGTCCCTTCACCTCATTATTCACATTACTTAATGATAAGGCTGTCTCCAATAGTTTGCCATCGTATTTATTAGTTCCGCCTTCTTCGATTAAGAACTTAATGGAACCGACAAGCTCTTCCTTGCCCAGGTGGCTATTAGAAAGCATATTTTGAATATAGGTGGGATGGACATTGTGTTGTGCACCCAGAAAATAGAGTAGATGATCTCCCCAGCCATAGTGTTTTTTTAAGGCTTCAAAGCGTTGTATTACCAGCTCATAGATAGGAAAAGGATAAAATTTGTCTTGCTGCCTGTCTTTATCTTTAAGCTCTGAGATGCTGGACAGCAGTTTTTCCGTGGCGGTGTTGCCTGCGCCTCGTCCCATGCCGGTCACCGTTGAATCAATCCATTCTACACCGGATTCAATGGCCAGCAGGCTATTATCTAAAGCTCTGCCCATATTATTATGAGTATGAATGCCCAGTTCTTTGTGCCATTCTTTACGTAGTGCTGATACGATGCGTTTGACTTCCTGAGCATTCATATTTCCTAAGGAATCAGCAAAATAAAGGACATCTACAGTATTCCAGCAAGCAATTGTTTTTGCTGTTTCAGTGATCAATGCTGCCGGCTTTCCGCTGGCCTGCATTAAATTAAAACAGACCTTATAGCCCAGTTTTTTTAATTCAGCAGCAATTGCCTGTGAAGATTCAACTTCCTGAAAATAAGCCGCAATGCGCACCAGGGAAATTTTACTTTCATTTTTTGCAACGAATAATTGATTAACAGCATCCTGCACGCTCTTATTCGATGATAAGATGGTTTTTGCATTGAGCATGACCGCATAAGTGATATTTTCAGGCAGCGCCAATGAATTTAAATAGTCTTCAGAAGTATAAGCAAAAGCACCTAAAAAAGTATTTTGGGGAAAGTTTCTCAGACCCAGTTCGACATGGCTGATACCGGATTGGCTGATGGCAGTTAAATAGTCATTCACCAGGTCTTCAGAAAAATCCCATGAATTATAATAACCGCCATCCCGTAAAGTACAATCGAGTATTTTCAATTAAGTTTCCTGTAAATGAGTGACTGATAAGAGCTGAACTATCTAATAAGTATGTCTTAATTATGTAATAATAACGTTATTCGAAGAAAACAACCAGATGAATTGTATTGAACTTTTTCTAATGTAAAGAAGTTTTGCCTCATCCCCAAATAACTGATGGAAAGTAATAAATGATGGTTCTGCCATTAAGTGACAAACATAAGCAAATGCACCGCTACCAGAGAGTGACATCCTTCGTACTATTGGCAGGGATATTCAGTTTTTTTACGGGCTTCTTCTGGCAGGAAAGCTATTCACGTCTGCATACTGTTTATTTTATCCTGGTGGTATTACCTTCATTATTACTCATTCCCGTTTTTATTAAAGAGCAATTGCATAAGAATAAATTATTTATCCTTATTTTTATTTTTTTTATTTATTCACTATTGACTGTATTCTGGGGTGATGACTACCAGGCCGATTTATTAGTAAAATATTTAAAAAGGGTCGCAGTCTTATTAGTCTTATTCTACGCAATTAACCACATACTATTGCATTATCCTTCCAGTGAAAAAATCTTATTTGTATTATTGATGATGGGAGGCGGTGTTCTGGCAAGTTATTCTATGCTGGTTTATTTTCAAAAAGGCTTGTATCTGGAAGATGAGATTGTTTCCCGTCTGAAGCTTTGGGGTGGATTAAATGATCCGATTTCCAGTGCCATGGTCTTTGGTGCTTTATTTTTACTGTCGGCCAGAGCCTATTTGATTGAAAAAAATAAATATTTATTAATGCTTTACCTGCTGCTCAGCTTAATTTTTGTTGTGGAGATTTTACTCACAAAAAGTCGTGGTCCGTTACTGGCTTTATTGCTGTCCACGCCACTGCTTTTTTTCATAATAAAACCCTTAGGCTACAGGCGTGTCTTTTATCCGCTGTTTTTGCTTGTAATGCTGTTCCTGGCACTTGCTCTTTTCAGCGATTTTTTTGACATGGTATTTTCCCGACTATCTATAGCCTCTTCTCGGGATGTTATCTGGCGAGATTCGATAAATCTGTCCTTAGAAAAACCATGGTTTGGTTATGGACTTGGCAGTGAATTCAAATTTTTTGTTCCCTATACGGATTCCTATGTAACACATAGTCATAATTTTATCCTGTCCACCTGGCTATATGCCGGTATTCCCGGTGTTGTCCTGGTGGCAGCTATTATTTACTACGCTCTAAAAATTTGTTTTCTGCATAGAAAAGAAGATTTTTCAATCCTGGGTGTGGTATTAATATTCGGGGTGTTTTGTTTATTGATAAATTCCGCGTATCCAGTTTCAAGAGCCAATGAACGATGGTTTATATTCTGGATTCCCTTAGCGTTTATTGCTGCACATTCATTAGCTTCTTCAAGTTATAACAGGAAGCAAAGATCTCCGGCTCTTTAAGGCATCATTTATGCCTGCTGGTTTTTCTCATTAAATGTAAAACCTTTATGATCAATAGAAAAGCTGTCATGAACGTGAAACAGTTGCTCATTGGAGGATAAATTGTGTTGTAACCAGTCTGCTTCCTTTTTCCAGTACATAAAGTGGAAATAGATAAATTCTCTTGCACCGTCCTGATCGTTGGTTAATTTGCCTTTATCCCAGAACCATTTTGCAGGGTAGTTAAAGCTCTGATCGTGCCAGGGTCTGCCATGCATGTTCTTAAAGCCCGGGGTGGTGTATTGATCTTTAAAAAATATTGAACGCTGGTATGGATCAAAAAAAGACAAAAACTTTTGCAGCCAGGAGGGAAAGTTTTTGTGCGGTTTAAAGACCTTTGAAAAAGCGGCTTCATCCATATGCTGATGTTCAGGTGATTCAAGCAGTAATTTCCAGTTTTTAATCTGTCTAAAAGCATTTCTCATCTGTTCAGTATTTTTTATCAGAGTTAAGTGGCCGCTCACTCTTCTATTATCCGTGGTAATGATGTTGTGCTTTAATACCTTATCGGTATAAAAACTGCGTATATTTCCATAGATTAAATCAATATCACCAAAGCCGAAATAATCATAATCTTTGATGTCCTGCTCGTGAATAAAACCATAAGCAGGTTTTAAGTCGCACATTTTATAGGGGCTGGGGGCAGAAAAATGAATATTTAATTTTTCTGCGGCAAATTTTTTATATTGCGTAAAAGATAAATGCCTGTATTGAACATTGTCAGCTTTGTTTTCAGGTTCGTCGCAGTCAGTAAAAAACAGCCAGTTGATATCAGGATTATATTTACAGGATTCAATATAAAGATTGATCCACACAGGCCAGGAACCAAAATAGGGCATGAGCATAATAATTTTTTTATTCATACTAAAAGCGGCCTTTCAATTGTCTCAAATTCCCGGCTGTTTTGAGGAATTTATCAATAAACAATTTGTTGCTGATACTACAATGTTTAACATAAGATTGCTCAATTATCAGGCTGTCACCCAGTAATAATAAGTCTTCTTTAATACGAAAAATATGCTTTAAATTGCGGATGCGTTTAATATAGCCTAATGAAAAACGACTAATTGTCATATCTGAAATATCAATTAAACCAAATTGCTTCTCAGGGGTAACAATAATATTACCAAAATGAGCTGAGCGAAAGAAAATACCTTTGGCATGTAATAGTGCCAAAAATTCACCTAATTTAAACAAAAACTCATCTTCAATGGGTTTAGACTGCAGATACTCTCTGACGGTAACACCTTCAAGCTGATGATAGTGAACGGCAGTACGTTTGATACTGCTGATGTTATAAAGATCGATTAAAGATACGGTTGGAATATTAAGCTGTATCAGTTTTTTAGCATTTTTAGCAAAGCGGCGTGCAGGAGAATAAATTGTGGCCTGTGAAATCAGACGCTTGACTCGAAATAACTTGATGATACTGTGATCGGTCAGTTCTAAAACCTTTTTACCGTATTCATCATCTGCTAAAACAATGGAATTTTGGCTGAGCTGCTTAAACTCCTCAGAGGTCATATTTCTCATGGGATGCGTATTGTTTGATTAGTTTGATCAGCGTAGTGTATTTTGTTTAGTATCATAGTTTCATTATCTCATAACTCTTATCTAACATAAAATTTTTCACTATCTTACTTTGCCATTTATATGTTAGCAAAGCGATAGCGGCAAATTTAATGTTTGCTGACGGCTCTTATAGAACATGAAATTATGCAGCTGTCTTATGTGAGATTTTAATGTTCTCACAGCGA
>DAOVUE010000135.1 GCA_030632745.1 Pseudomonadota bacterium
ATACACATCAACCTTAGTACCTAAGGGCAGTGTATCTAAATGTTTTTTTGAACGCTGATAGACAACGGAGCGAAACATGCGGCTGGTGGGCGCACCTCCCGTATCTGTTTCAATAAAATACTGGTGCATGGGGCCGCGTAAAGCTTCCATAATCCAGCGCCAGTGAGCCATGAGCGGATAATTGCGCCATAAGGTATGCTGGGTCTGATACATATCGTAAATACCAGCGGCAATGACAGGCAGCAGCAGAATAAGAGAGTATAAAAAAACAGGCTGGAAAAAACTGCTTAAGGCAACAATAACAACACTGATAATTGAACACAGTATGAATATCTGACGCATAAAGGGTTCCCGTTTGTTAGCTGATTTTTATTACCGGAGATAGCTGTAATTGTCGGGAAAAAAAGAATAATAATCAATACGTAACATCCGCAGTATAGGGACCGGGAGTTTTATTTTAAAGATCTGTTTTTTGAGGACGTTTTTCAGCAATAACTTTAAATTCCATAATATCACCCTTTCTTACACCACGTAATATAGCGGTGTTGCCCGGGTGCAGCTCAGTAATAAATTTCAGGGCTGTTTTGGCAGAATTGATTTCTTTATCATCAATGTGAGTGATCATATCTCCAGGCTGTAGTCCTGCTTTAAATCCGGGGCCTTTTTCTACTATCCCTACAATAAATAAGCCGTGTTGTATATCTGTTTTAAGCTGTTGGGCCAGCATCGGTGTTATTTCTCGTGCCTCAAAGCCAATCCAGCCCCGGCTGACTTCACCATAGTTAATTAACTGATGCATGACTTTCTTGGCTAATGCGGCGGGAATGGCGAAACCAATCCCTTGTGAACCACCGCTATTAGAAATGGTAATAGTGTTCAGACCAATCATTTCACCCTGAGTATTCACCAGGGCACCGCCGGAGTTTCCCGGGTTAATGGCTGCGTCTGTCTGAATGAAGTTATCAAAACTATTGGCTCGAAACTGGGAACGGTTTAAGGCACTGATAATCCCGGAAGTAACCGTATGTCCCAGACCAAAGGGATTGCCAATCGCCAGCACAATATCCCCGACTTGCAGAGCAGATGAGTCACCAAAATATATGATGGGGAGATTTTTGGCTGACACTTTTAGTAAAGCCAAATCGGTTTCTAAATCACGACCAACGATACTGGCCTGGAAGTAGCGGCCGTCTTTTAATAGTACTTCAATATCCTCTGCATCAGAAATCACATGATTATTGGTTAATATATGTCCCTCGGAAGAAACAATAACACCTGAACCCAGATCGCTTTCCTCTTTATAAAGAGGAGGGGGAGGACGATTTTCCAGTATAGCTTGCATCGCTGAGTTATTGTATATATTGTCCTGCTGTTTAATACGTTTGCGGGTAAATATATTGACCACAGGGGGGGCTGCAATGTTTACAGCGGGGGCAAAACTATTAACAAATGAAAGTTTCATTGCATTATTTTGCAGCGGACGGGTAAATTGTGAAGATTGCAATGCTGCAGAATAGCTGAACTGTTGCGAGCTGTTTTCAGGTACAGAGTCTGGATCTGGAGAATCTTGAAAAAAAGAGCTGTTAGGATAAAAATAATAGTAGCTAAGTGCTAATATAAAGCCCGCAAGTGCGGAAAATAATAAAAAAAGTTTTGATGATGGGTGTTTTTTTGAGTACATTTTGTTATTTTACATAAAAAATGTGCTTTGAGGTATTGTTTGGTATCACAGTTAAGCAAAAATTTAAGTAAAAAGTTAAACAAAAAAGTGAAGCAGGGAAACTTATGGTCGATTGTAATGAATTAGTGAACTATTGTGATAACTTTCTCCAGTCTAATGAATTTAAAGATTATTGTCCCAATGGTCTGCAAATAGAAGGCTGTGAGTCAGTTTCTAAAATAGTTTCTGGCGTGACGGCCTGTCAGGAATTAATAGATAGTGCGATAAAACTGCAGGCAGAACTGTTATTAGTGCATCATGGTTTCTTCTGGAAAGGAGAAAACCCGGTACTAAAAGGCATGAAACATCATCGCATAAAATCTTTATTAGTGAGCAATATCAATTTGGTCGCCTATCATTTGCCACTGGACGCTCATAAAACTATAGGCAATAATGTATTATTAGCTGATAATTTAGGCTTAAAGTTTGAACGTTTTTTTGCACCTGATGATATTGCTTTACTGGGAACAATCAACACACAAAGTGGTGCGGCATTTAAACAGCGCATAAGTAAACTTTTATTGCGTGAGCCATTGCATGTGGCGGTTGACAGGCCAATTGCAAAAGTAGCCCTATGCAGTGGAGCGGCACAAAGTTATATCCAGGATGCTATTGATCTGGGGGCTGATGCTTTTATCAGTGGTGAGATTTCAGAAAATACCTGGCATATCGCCAGGGAAAATAATATTCACTATTTTGCCGCAGGGCACCATGCAACAGAACGATATGGAGTACAGGCATTAGGAGAACATTTAGCCGCTCATTTTAATCTGTCACATCAATTTGTGGATGTTCCCAATCCGGTTTAAAGGGAACTGTTTTTAAGCAAAAAATGAGCTTTTAACACTAAACTCTTTGTCTTCATTTTTGTGTGATTTTAATGATTTTAGCGGCAATTTTTTGATAATTGTCAGGTTAATTAGTAAATAATGAAATAGTACTTGATATTGTGCCTGTCTTTTACGAAAATGTGGCAAATTTTTTTTAGTATCGAATTAAGAAATGCGCACTTCTAACAGGAGTTGAAAATAGGGAATATTTTCTTATTTTTATAACTTACAGGTTGATGTGTTCTTACATTTGGGAGTTAAGTTTATGAGTACAGATGCTGTAGATAATAGCAAACGTCGCCTTTTAGTATCAGCCACTACTGTGGTTGGAGCAATTGGTGCCGGATTTGTAGCTGTACCTTTCATCAAATCGTGGAATCCCAGCGCCAAAGCATTGGCTGCTGGAGCACCGGTTCTTGCTGATCTCAGCAAGCTTGAAGAAGGGCAAATGATAACAGTAGAATGGCGAGGCAAGCCGGTTTACGTCTTGAAACGAACAGATGACAATATGAAAGTATTGGAAACGGACGTTGATATGTTAGCAGACGTTAATTCTGATATGTCCAGGCAGCCGGAGTATTGTAAAAATACCGGACGTTCTTATGACAAGCATACGAAAATAACTGTTATGGAAGGTGTTTGTACTCATTTGGGTTGTGCGCCTAAATATCTACCCGATATGAATAACCCCTTTGCCGGGGCTTTGGGTAAAGACTGGAAAGGCGGCTTCTTCTGTCCTTGTCATGGTTCTTTTTATGACCTGTCCGGTCGTGTTTATAAATCAATGCCGGCTCCAAAGAACTTACCTATACCGCCTTATTTCTTTAAGAGTAATACGGTAATCCTGATTGGTCAAGATGGGAGTAAAGCATAATGGAACAGAAATCTAACGGTTTAATGGGCTGGATTGATGCTCGTTATCCCGCCACAAAAACGTGGGAAAAGCATCTTGCAAAATACTATACACCCAAGAACTTCAACTTCTGGTATTTCTTTGGTTCTTTAGCCTTTATGGTTCTGGTGATTCAGATCATTTCTGGTGTCTTTCTGACCATGTTTTATAAGCCTGATACTCCATTGGCATTTCAATCAGTTGAAATGACCATTATGCGTGATGTTGAATGGGGCTGGCTTATCCGCTATTTCCACTCTACCGGTGCTTCGGCTTTCTTTATCGTAGTTTACCTGCACATGTTCCGGGCTTTGCTTTACGGTTCCTATAAAAAACCTCGTGAGCTGATCTGGATATTTGGTATGTTAATCTTCCTGGCTTTGATGGCAGAAGGCTTTATGGGCTATTTATTACCCTGGGGTCAAATGTCTTTCTGGGGTGCTCAGGTGATTATTAATCTGGTCAGTGCCATTCCTTTTGTGGGTGAAGATCTCGGTATCTGGGTTCGTGGTGATTTTGTTATTGGTGATGCCACACTGAATCGTTTCTTCGCATTACATGTTGCTGCAATTCCTTTGATTCTAATTGGTTTGATTTTTGCTCACATTGTTGCCTTACATGAAGTGGGTTCTAATAATCCTGATGGTGTAGAAATCAAGAAAAATAAAGATGAAAATGGCATTCCTAAAGACGGTATTCCATTCCACCCTTATTATTCTGTTAAGGATATTGTTGGTGTGATCGTGTTTCTAATGTTTTTCTCCATTGTGGTGTTCTTTATGCCGGAGATGTTTGGCTACTTCCTGGAACATGCTAACTTTGAACCGGCTAATCCGCTCAAAACTCCAGAGCATATTGCTCCAGTATGGTACTTCACGCCTTATTATTCAATCTTACGTGCAGTTCCAAGTATTGCCGGTTCGGCGTTCCCTGGTGTGATTGCCATGGGTGCTGCTATTGTTGTATTGTTCTTCCTGCCCTGGCTGGATCGTAATCCGGTTAAATCAATACGCTATCGTCCAAACTGGTATAAAGTGCTGGTTGCCCTGTTCGTTGTAACTTTTATTATTCTGGGTATTTTAGGGACTTTATCTGTCTCGGATGGTCGTACTTTATTAGCTCAAATCTGTACCTTTTACTATTTTGCCTTCTTCCTGTTGATGCCTTTCTACACGAAGTTAGAGAAAAATAAACCAGTTCCAGAAAGGGTGACAATGAAATGAAAAAAACTATCACAATTCTGCTATCAGCAGCAATAGCAATAATGAGTACTGGTCAGATTATGGCCAGTGGCGGCGGATACCCACTGGCTTCCGCCGATGTAGATGTGGATGACCAGGCTTCACTGCAGCGCGGCGCAAAAGTTTTTACCGACTATTGCCTAAGCTGTCATTCTGCTAAATTTGTACGTTTTAATCGTGTTGCCGATGATTTGGGTATGACTGAAAAACAGGTGATGGGCAATCTTAACCATCTAGGTGTTCAGTTTGGCGCTACCATGACTGCGGTTATGACAGAAGACTACGCAAAAGAGTCTTTTGGTTCTGTACCACCTGATCTGTCTTTAGTGGCCCGTTCAAGAGGTGTTGACTGGTTATACACTTACTTAACCGGTTTCTATGCGGAGAGTGGAAAAACCACTGGTCATAATAATGCAATATTCAAAGATGTCGGTATGCCTAATGTTTTCTGGAAGCAGGAAGGTGTTAAAGAGCCGGTCTATGAAGAGCATGATGGTGTTAAGGTGTTGACAGGTGTTAAAGTGGTTGAAAAAGGCACTATGTCGACGCAAGAGTTTGATGCTATGATCCGTGATGTGGTTAATTTCCTGTCTTACATTGGTGAGCCTAATCAGAGTTATCGCAAGAGTCTGGGTATTTATGTGTTAATCTTCCTGTTCTTCTTCTTTGGTATTGCTTATGCCATGAAGAAAGATTTCTGGAAAGATGTGCATTAAACCTAAATAACTCAGTTAAATCTACTTTGAATGCCTAAGCCACTGCATCTTAAGGATTTTCTAACTATTTTGAATTCACCCATAGAGTGACTATGAATAAATCCAAAATAGCCAGTAAAACCCTTAATCTACAGCACCTTAG
>DAOVUE010000121.1 GCA_030632745.1 Pseudomonadota bacterium
GAATTTTATCGGGTAAAATATGATTTTTAAAATGATCATGAAAAACCATAATCGTATCAAATGCAACTGAACCACAAATAAGAGCTGTCATAAAATTCCTTAAATAATAATCATGTGTGTTATAGCAGTTTGTTATATTAACTTTTTATTAATTAACTTTTTATATACTAAAAAATGAAAATCAGAAACCAGCTGATAACAACATTAAACAAAGCCAGAAATACTGCGGCTGACCCCATATCTTTTGCCCGCCCCGCAAGCTCATGATGTTCAGAGCCAAAACGAACAACCACCGCTTCAATAGCAGAATTAACAATTTCAGCAATCAGAACAATAAAAAGACTGCCGATCAATACCGCCCATTCAAGACCATTTTCCCCGACAAAAAAGGCCAGCGGGATCAGCAGCAGCGCTAAAAACAATTCCTGCCTGAAAGCGGCTTCATGCTGATAGGCGGCACTCAGCCCTTGCCGGGAATAACCTGCAGCAGCTATGACTCGAGCAAATCCTGTTTTACCTGGTTTCATGTTTTATGTAAACCTTGTTTAAATAACTATTTTATAACGTATAACATTTAAAAAGAGTGGAATTGTAGCAGAAATTGGGCTTTGAATTAAGACAAAATATTAATATAAGGCTGTTTTATATCAAAGACCTGGCTATAGCTTCATGATATGCTGACCGTGTTAAATATTATCAACACAAAATATTCTGGAAACTGTATGAATAGCAAGGCACTAACAACCCCTGAGAGCTTAGCTGATATAGCTGAAAAAGATCCTCTCAATGGAGCCGAATTACATAAACAAAAGTTTGGAGTTGGAAATTTTGCTATCTGGTTTCTTATTTATGTTGAATTCTCAGAATTTGCTTTTTTCTATGTTGTTTTTTTAATAGGTAAGGCAAATTATCCTGAAATTTTTTATCAGGGTCCAGCACATCTTAATACCATGGCGGGTATGTTAAATACCTTAATATTGATCACCGGCAGCTTTTTTGTTGCCCGGGCAGTCGCAGCCATTAAGCAGGATCAAAGGAAGAAAACCATTCTGTTTCTCTGGCTTACTTTTTTTACGGGGGCAGCTTATTGCGTGATTAAACTATGGGAATATCAATGGAATGTAGCATCTGGTTTTGACTCTACCAGCAATTATTTCTACGCTGTCTATTATTACCTGACCTTTAACCATTTTGTTCATGTTTTAATGGGTATGAGCGTTATTTTATGGGTAACCATTGGAATGCATCTTGGATATTATAATTCCAGCCATCATTCCACACTTGAAAGCAGCGGTTTATATTGGCATATGATTGATTTGATGTGGATTGTTATTTTCCCACTTTTATATGTACTCAGATAAGGAAGCAGCCTACGTATGAAAACTCTTATAACATCCGATAATAGTGAAACTAAGCGTATTAACCTGTACTGGCTAGTTCTGGTAGGACTCACTTTATTCGTCACCTTTATTGCAGAAAGGGCAACCCCAAGCAATTTTATTGTTATCATAATTTGTTTCACTATTGCTCTTAAAGGACGATTTGTTATTGATGAATTCATGGGCCTGCGTGAAGCCAGGCCTATTATTCGCTACACTATTCACTCCTATTTTATTTTATTACCTATCTTTATAGCTCTATGCATCATATTTCCAGAAATGCTCGCACTATAGTGCACTAATATAGATACTATATAGTTGGCTCTACCCCCTTTTCTGATTTTTTCTGTTTGTGAATGAGATCCCTCCTTTTCACGGTCACTTATGCTATAGTCTAAAAAAATAGTTCCCATTATTTCACTCACAATATTTCACTTAATAGGTAGATCATGTTAAACCAGCGTTTTATATTTATCATACTGTTTATTGTTCAACTTTCATTTTCGTCTCTCGTCTCTGCTGATAATCTTGATGATGCCAGGCAAGCCCTTAAAAACAATGAATATAAAGTTGCTGTTATCCATCTTAAAAATCATCTCAAGGAAACACCCAAAGATGCACAGGCACGTTTCTTACTGGGAGATATCTATTTACGTACAGGCAAGATTGAGGCCAGTTTAAAAGAACTGGGGCGTGCCCACCAATACGCTCCAGACAATAGTGACTATTTATTTCGCTATGCAGACAGTCTGCAAACCGCCGGGCAATATCAAAAAATAATTGAACTTTTCCAGCAGAATACGGCGCTTAAAAAAACGGATACAAAAAGACTGGCCTATGTTGCTTATGCCCATTTAGGCTTGAAAGAACTGACTCAGGCAAAAGATTTATTTGAGCAGGCTAACCAGCAGGGCGATAATGTCATGGCTTTAAATGGTCTGGCCAGTATTGCATTACACGAGAAGGAACTGACTCAGGCCGGTGACTTTTTAAGCCGTGCCTTATTAGTATCCCCCGATAATACCAATAGCTTAAAACTTAAAGCTAAACTGTACAATCTCAATAAACAGCCCAAACAGGCACTGTCTCTTTACAATCAGTTGATTCAGAAAAACAGCACTGATTTAAGTTTATATTTAGACAGAGCCATGACGCATCTCATCTTAAAACAAAACAAAGAGGCCAGCAGTGATCTTCAAATAGTTCTGGATAAAATCAAACTTCATCCGCAGGCCAACCTGATGCTGGCGCAAATTCTCCTGCAGGAAAAAAACTTTAATGAAGCCCGTCTGGCTGCTCAGAACGTACTGAAGGTTAGCCCCGATAATGCACAGGCTTTATTCATTTTGGGAACAGCCCATCTGGGATTAAAAAACCTGTCCCAGGCAGATAAAAATTTAACCCTCTACTTATCTCAATACCCCGACGATTTACGCGCACAGAGTCTTCTTGCTAATGTCTATCTGGCTCAGGGCAATCCCAGACAAGCTTTATTAATACTGCAGGGAGTTGACTCTGATGCAAGAGACAAATCACTGGCACTACAGCTCACTCTGGCGGATAGTTATTTTGCCGTGGGGGATTACCCCAGGGGGATTGCCAGTCTTAAAAAAGCCCGGATTCTGGCACCGGATAATAAAAAAATCCAAAATCGTTTAATTGCAGCACAGCTTCAAACCGGAGAGATTGATAACGCAGTGGATGAGTTAGAAGTATTATCAGCTTCAGGTCAGGCACAGGACAATCATAACTACTTGTTAATCAGCTCTTATATCAAACAAAACAAGCTGGATAATGCCCAGGATAAGGTCAGTCAATTACTTAAGCAGTCTCCCGATAACACCATACTCAGCACCCTGGATGCCCTGATTACCCAGCTCAAAGGTAATAACAAACAGGCTCAGGAAAAATATGACGCCATCTTAAAAACCCATAAGGATAATGTTCCAGCTCACATGGGACTGGCCAGACTTTTTATAAGCCAGAACAACTGGCAGGCAGCCAGATCACAATTTAATCAAGTGACAGCCATCCAGCCGGACAATTACAAAGCCTATTTAGGTTTAGCCGCTATTGCGCAGAAACAGGAAGATGCACAGCAAACAGAGCACTATTTTTTAGCGGCCATGAACGCAGTGAAAGATAATATTGATACCAGACTGGCCATTGCAGATTTACTCAGTCGCTGGTACAACAGTCAAAAGCAGCAGGATAAAATTTTGCAACTGGCTAATGATTTGCATCAAACAGCCCCAGATGAAACAAAAGTACTAGCCTTTTTAGCTAAAGCCCAATTGCTCAATAAACAAAAACCACAAGCTATTGAGACCTTAGACAAGCTGGTACAAAAAGACAGGCAGGATATTAAATACCGGGCGTTACTGGCAAAACTGCTTGGCTCTGATCCGGATAAAACACAGCAGGCATTAAGCCTGATTGATGAGGCTATTGCTATTGCTCCGGAGAATGTTTCTCTTTATATCATTAAGGCAGAATTACTGCTGCGCAGCAAACAATATACCCAGGCACTGGACCTGGCTAAATCCTTACAGGCACAATTTAAACAAAACATCATTGGCAAAGTATTAGAAGCAGATATTTATCGTGCACAGTCGCAATACAAAAAAGCACTGCCGCTGTATCAGCAGGTTTATGACAGCAGCGCAGACAAACAGGTATTAAATTCTTTAGTTGATACTTTAATTCTGCTCAAGCAAAACAATGATGCCATAAAACTATTAATAAAATTCACACAACAGCATCCTGAAGATATACAAAGCTTATTTAAGCTGGCTTCTTTGTATCATCAGGATAAGCAAATGAACAAAGCCCGGAAAGTGTATGAAGATATCCTTAATATCGATCCGACCAACGTAATCACACTAAACAATCTGGCCTGGATAGTGTTAGATACTAATGTTAACAAGGCCCTTTCAATGGCGCAAAGAGCCCATGAACAACGACCCGCCTCACCTGCCATTAAAGATACCTATGGTTATTTTTTAGCTAAAGCAGGAGAGCCTGAAAAAGGACTGAAATTGATACAGGAAGCAGCACAAGCACTTCCTCAAGACAACGACATTCAATATCATCTGGCTTATGCCTTACACAAAACAGGTGATAATAACCAGGCCATTATAATTCTTAAACAAATTACATCTGAACAGAAAGTATTTATGGAACAGCAAAATACCATAAAGCTATTAAAGCTGCTTCAAATTTAAGGGACTTGGCAGAACACAAGTGCCCATATAACGCAGGATATTTGTTTGTATTCTTTATTGTGAAAATAGGCGTGTAGTTGCCCTACATAACTATTTTTACAGTGAAGAATACGGACAAATAGACTAGCGTGTGTCTGAGTTATTTCGTGAACGTTCCTTAGTCATTGTCCGCACCATTTTCCAAATCAATCGATTGCTCATAATATAGCGCATAAAGAGGAAAAAATAATAATAAATTTCGGCCTCAAAAGAAGAAGCTAATTTATGACTTATAATCGAGCGTTTATATTCACTAATACTTTTCTTAAAATTAACATCACTCACCCCGCCAAGACGCATAGAAGTCAGCACATGAGGGATATAATGAAACTTTAAACCCGACTCAATAGCACGGTGACACCATTCAGAATCCATTGCATAGTGATAATCAAGTTTATATAAACCAATATCCTGATAGGCTTTGCGAGTGATAAACATAGCCGGGTGAAAAATATTCATACGATATTTCATACGGCTCAAGTTAGGTTTTTTTATATAACTTTCCTGCTTTTCTTCATCAACAAATCTTAAATCACCATAATAAATATCAGCATCGGGCTCTGCCTCCATTGCAGAGAGAACATGCTGTATCGTACTCTCTTCCCAATAATCGTCACTATTAAGAATTGCAATCAACTTTCCCTGTGCTTTTTCAATTCCCCGATTAAAAGCATCTGCAATCCCCTTATCCAGTCCTGTTTCCCAATAGCCAATGGAAGTGTTATGCTGTTTAATCACATCCACAGTACCATCATCTGAACCACCATCAATAACAATAATTTCCATTTGATTATTGTCATAATTGATCAAGGTTTCAAGCAGAACAGAAAACTGCCGGACATTATTTAAAACAGGGATAACAACCGATAGCAGAAAGTTTTCAGTATTTTTTTTCAAAGTAAATTAAAGCCTGTCTTTATTCTCTACTATTGAAGTTACAAGTTACAAGTTACAAGTTACAAGTTACAAATAATATTCTACTCTGAATAATATAGTAGTACAATGAATGACATACCACTACAGACATCTGAACAATGAGTCTGAGGCATAATTGAATAAGAGAATCTGGAATGCTAAACGTTCTCTGTAAAGGAAGCTCACAGGGCAATACATAGTGTTCAATAAAATCATTCAAAATTCAAAACTTAACATTCAAAAAATAACCCGCCATCAAGGCTTCATAAAATACTTCAAAAATACCTC